>JAFIEC010000377.1 GCA_020832725.1 Paracoccaceae bacterium
CGAGGGCACCCTTGCCCCGCGATGTCACGAACAGGAAATCCTTGATCCCGGCGGCGCGGGCCTCGTCGATGGCATATTGAATAAGGGGCCTGTCAACCAGCGTCATGATCTCCTTGGGGATCGACTTGGTCGCAGGCAAGAACCGTGGACCTAGCCCCGCCACGGGGAAAACCGCTTTGGTTACCTTTCTCTTCATGGCTGTCTCCCCTAAAAATCCCGAAATCTGGTGCATTTAACTTCACACCTTGCGCCCCTGTTGTGAAGGGCCAGTGTGTCGAAAAGATGATACTGCCCAGCTTTGTTTCGGATCACGCCACAAAGAGCGCGTCGGTCAGGGCCTCTCGACTCCGTCATGGGGCCGCCAGCGGGAAAGGCGGCGGCGTTCCTCTTCGACGCGTGTGGCGATCCGCATCAGCCGGAAGATGCGGCCACGCCGGACCGACCGGCCGAACAGCCCGCCCCTCTGCAGCCAGAAGCCCCCCTCATGGAAACGCGCGCTGTGTTGCAGCCCCGTGAACGACAGCCGCAGCACCGTAACCGCACATCCCTCGGCCGCCAGTGCCTCGGCCCGGTTGCGCATCGCGCCCCATCTGCTCCAGTGGCCCACGATCAGCGGACCGGGGCGCGCCGCCGGCACCGGCTGTTGCGGCCGATAGGGTGGCGGCGTGGCAGGAAAGGAGGCAAGGGAGGCCCCCCGCGACAGCCCGTCCTCCATCCCCGCCGCGAGGCTGCGCATCAGAGGCGCGATGCGGAAGGGGTCCAGCCTGCCGTCCAGCATCATCCGTTCCAGTCGCAGGCGCTGTCCCCGGGCGAAATCCTTCAGCGCGGCCCGCGTTTCCGGTGCCGAGAGCCGGCCGTGGCGGCGCAGGAAATGGGCCTGACTTGCGCCGATCTCGTGCAGGCTGCGCGGCGCGCCGGAGGCGCTTCGGTGCGGACCGGCATCCAGGCCGTGCTGCACGACCGCATCCGGCGCGACCGCCATCCCGTGACCGGCCTCCTGCAGGCGGAGGCAGAGGTCGGTCTCGTCGAGGTAATAGCGAAAGGCCTCGTCGAAACCTTCGACCGCGACGACCGCGGCCCGCAGCATGGCACAATTCGTCCCGTGCACCCGCGCGAACAACCCCGGCGGCGCGATCGCCAGCGCCGGGGCGGTCCCCGAATGGGGCAGCGGATGGGCGCGGCCCAGCCGGTCGGTCGCTTCGGGCTGCCATTGCCGGGAGATGCCGTTGCGCCCCAGCACCGGCCCGCCCGCAATGGCCGCCCCGGTTGTCGCGAGCGCTTCCAGAAGGCGGGCCAGCCAGGTGGGCTCGGGCACCGCATCGTCGTCGCAGAAGGCCACCACCGCGCCCCCCGCCGCGGCAATCCCGCGGTTGCGCGCGGCCGACAGGTTGGGCGTCTCGAAGACGACATGAAGCGCATCCGGCGAGGCCTCGGCGATGATCCCCGCCTGGGAGCGGGGGGCGACCACCACGATCTCGAAGCCTGGCAGGGCCTGGAAGCGCAAGGCGCGCAGAACCCGCCGCAGCCCGGCGGGCCTGCCGTTGCTGCAGATCACGACACTTGCCGTGGGCAGGCCTGTGCCCCCGCCGCTCACGGGGCGTTCCCCGCGCTAGCCGTCCGCCGGAAGCAGGGCAATGCCGGGCGCATGGGCGATGAATTGCGGGTTGCGAAAGCCCGCCTTGCCATAGACCAGCGGGGCGAGGTCCCGCGCCTGCACCACCGCACCTCCGGCTGCGCGCAGCACGGCATCGCCCGCTGCGGTGTCCCATTCCATTGTCGGGCCAAGGCGCGGGTAGAGATCGGCCTCGCCACATGCCACCAGACAGAACTTGAGCGAGGACCCCGCGCTCACGAGGTCGGCCACCCGGTAGCGCCCGATATAGGCATCTGTCGCCGCATCGCGATGCGATTTCGAGGCCACCACCCGAAGCGCCGCCGGATCGGGCCGCGACACGGCAAGCGGCCGGGTCGCGCCAGGGCTGGCGGGGTCGTGCGGCCCCTCTTCCTCGACGGCGGCTCCGGTGGCGTCGGTGTAGAACAGCCGGTTTCGCGCGGGGGCATAGACCACCCCGGCAACCGGGATGCCGCCCTCGATCAGGGCGATGTTCACGGTGAAGTCCCCGCGGCGCTGGATGAACTCCTTGGTGCCGTCCAGAGGATCGACGATCAGGAACCGCTCGAACGTGCCGCCATGGGTGCCGGCCTGTTCCTCGGTCACGAGAGGGATGTCGGCAAAGGCCGCGCGCAGGATCGCGGAAATATGGGCATCGGCACGCTCGTCGGCCAGGGTGACGGGGCTTTCGTCATCCTTGGAGCGGACGGCAAAATCGTCCTGCCCGTAGATCTCCATGATCACACCGCCCGCCTCGATCGCGGCACGACGGAAGATGTGCGCCAATTCGGCCCGGTCTGTCATGCATCATCCTTCCGCTGCAACACCGCGGGGAGCCCCGACGATACGTTGAGTTTTCGCGCGCCATACCTTATGCTCGTGCAGGGCCGGAACGACAAGGCCGCCGCGGCGTGATCCGCAGGCAGGGACACGAGGCAGCAACGGGCAGGGCGGATCGCAGGCCGATGTATCAGAAGCGTGAGCGAAAGACACCCCTGGGCGGCGTTCTGGCGATGACGGAACTCGTCTATCACGGCATCGTCCGGGACGTCCGCAAGACCCATAACAACGCGATCATCGGGTTGTTCCTGAACATCGTGCAGACCCTGATCCTGGTGGCGGTCTTCTACGTGATGTTCTCGCTCCTGGGGTTGCGGGGCAGCGCCATTCGCGGTGATTTCCTGCTCTATATCATGTCGGGTGTCTTCCTTTTCATGTGCCATATCAAGGCCATGAGCGCGATCATTGGTTCTGAGGGGCCGACATCTCCGATGATGAAGCACGCCACGATGAACACCATCGTGGCCATCTCTGCTGCGGCGATGTCGGCGCTCTACATCCAGGTGCTCAGCATGGGCGTGGTGCTGTTCGGTGCCCATGTCGCGATCGCGCCCATCGAGATCGACGATCCGGTGGGGCTCATGGCGCAGGTGTTGCTGGCCTGGCTGTCCGGGGTCTGCATCGGGCTTGTGTTCCTTGCGCTCAAGCCATGGATGCCCAGCTTCGTTTCGGTCACCTCGATGATCTACATGCGGGCCAACATGATCGCGAGCGGCAAGATGTTCGTGGCTAATTCGCTGCCCGGCCACATCCTGCCGTTCTTCATCTGGAACCCGCTGTTCCACACCATCGACCAGGCCCGTGGCGCGGCCTTCATCAACTACAACCCGCACTTCACCTCTCCCACCTATGCCCTGACGATCGCGGTGATCTTTTTCGCGCTGGGCATGATGGGCGAGTTCTACACCCGCAAGCGCGCCTCGCTCAGCTGGGAGGCGCGGCGCTGAGGGCGACGCGCAGGGTCACGTTCAGCCGTCCGCCCCCCTCCAGCAGCCGCGATGTGCCGGGGCGCAGGCGGTCGATGCCGTGAAAGACCATCCGGGCAGGCCCGCTCAGTGCGATCACATCGCCCGACCGCAGCCAGAAGCTGCGCGTGGCGGCATCGCGCGTCAGGCCACCCACCCGAAACAGCGCATCATCGCCCAGCGAGATGGAGAGGACGGGCTGTGTCAGGTCCGCCTCGTCGCGATCCTGATGCAGGCCCATGCGCGCGGCACCCCTGTAGAGGTTGAGCAGCGCGCTGTCGGGCGGGAGGGCCCCGGGCAGCAATGCCCGCCACAGCTCGTGCAGCGCGTGCGGGATCGGGGGCCACGGGGCACCCGAGGGCTGGCAGGACCCGTAGCCATAGCCGCGAGGGCCCGAGAGCCAGCCCACCGTGCCGCAGGCCGTGGTCCGTACCGACATCGGCCGCCCCCCCGGTGTCCGCTGTGTCCTGAAGGGCGCTGCGGCGACCACGTGGCGCAGAGCGCGCAGCAGCGCCTCCTGGGCGGTCCGGTCCAGATGGCCGGGCCAGAACCGCAGCCCGACCGGCAGCCCGGCGCTCCGGGCGGGCGCGCCCTGCGCGCTCTCTTCTGCATGATGTGTCATCGTCTGGCCTCCCCCGCTTGCAGGGCCAAATACCCCCGCCTATATAGCCGGTGAAGCCGAGGCCTGCAGTCCGGCTGCACTTGGGATCGGGGACCGGGGGCCGCTTACGGGTCCGATCCCCAGCGTATCGCCGAAAGAAGAGGTAGCAAATCATGGCCAAAGTCATCGGGATCGATCTGGGCACCACCAATTCCTGCGTCGCCATCATGGACGGCGCACAGCCCCGCGTGATCGAGAATTCCGAGGGTGCGCGCACGACACCCTCGATCGTCGCCTTCACCGAATCCGAGCGTCTGGTGGGCCAGCCTGCCAAACGCCAGGCGGTGACCAATTCCGAAAACACCATTTTCGCGGTCAAGCGACTGGTCGGGCGGCGCGCCGACGATCCGTAACTTGCCAGGGATCTGAAGAACCTGCCCTACACGGTCACCGACGCGGGCAATGGTGACGCATGGGTCGAGGTGCGCGGCGAGAAATACAGCCCTGCCCAGATCTCCGCCTTCATCCTGCAGAAGATGAAGGAGACCGCCGAATCCTATCTTGGCGAAAAGGTCGAGCAGGCGGTCATCACCGTGCCGGCCTATTTCAACGACGCCCAGCGACAGGCCACGAAGGACGCGGGCAAGATCGCGGGCCTC
>JAFIEC010000381.1 GCA_020832725.1 Paracoccaceae bacterium
GGGCCCTGGCCACCACCCCCATCACGGGCACCTTCACGGGCGATGCCGCGCGGCGCGCCCGGCCCATGGGGCGGGTGACGGGGCCGCTGGCGGGTTTCGGGGCGCGGGCCGTGGGCCGGGCGGGGGGGCGTCTGCCCATGACGCTGGTGGGGGCGGCATCGCCGGTGCCGGTGCATCACGTGGCCGAGGTCGCCTCGGCGCAGGTGAAATCCGCGATCCTGCTGGCCGGGTTGAATGCGCCCGGCGAAACCATGGTTCTGGAGCCGCGCCCGACGCGGGATCATACCGAACGGATGCTGGCCGCCTTTGGTGCGCAGCTTCGCATCGAGGAGACACCCGAGGGGCGCGCGGTTTTCCTGACCGGGCAGCCGGAGCTGTCGCCGCAGTCGATCGTGGTGCCGCGCGATCCGTCGTCGGCGGCGTTTCCGGTCTGTGCGGCGCTGATGGTCCCCGGGTCAGAGGTGCTGGTCCCCGGCATCGGGCTGAACCCGACGCGTGCGGGGCTGTTCGAGACCCTGCGCGAGATGGGGGCCGACATCACCTTCGAGAACCCGCGCGAGGAGGGCGGCGAGCCGGTGGCGGACCTGCGCGTGCGCGGCTCCCGGCTGCAGGGCGTCGAGGTGCCGCCCGAACGTGCTCCGGCGATGATCGACGAATACCCCATCCTGTCGGCGCTTGCCGCCTGTGCCGAGGGGCGCATGGTGATGCACGGGGTGGGCGAATTGCGGGTCAAGGAAAGCGACAGGATCGACGCCATGGCCCGTGGTCTGGAGGCCTGCGGCGTTCATGTCGAGGAGGACGCCGAGACGCTGATCGTCCATGGATGCGGCCCCGGCGGCGTACCGGGCGATGCGCGCGTGGCTTCGAGAATGGATCATCGCATCGCCATGAGTTTCCTGTGTCTGGGTCTTGCGGCGCGCAAGCCCGTCACGGTGGACGACGTGCGCCCCGTGGACACCTCGTTCCCCGGCTTCGTCGATCTGATGCGCGCGCTGGGCGCGCGGATGGAGGATGCGTCATGAGCCCGGGCACCGGTGCCTTTACCGTGGCCATCGACGGGCCCGCAGCCGCGGGCAAGGGTACGATCGCCCGCGCCGTGGCGATGCGTTTTTCCCTGGCCCATCTCGACACCGGGCTTCTGTACCGTGCCGTGGGTCGGCGCGCCCTTGACGGGGTCGATCCGGTGGACGCGGCGCGCACATTGACCCCGTCGGATCTGCGTCACCCCGAATTGCGTCTGGACACGGTCGGGGCCGAGGCCAGCCGCGTCGCCGCATTGCCGGAGGTGCGCGCGGCCCTGCTGGAATTCCAGCGCCGCTTTGCCCGCCGCGAGGGGGGGGCGGTTCTGGACGGGCGCGACATCGGAACTGTCATTTGCCCCGGCGCCGAGGTGAAGCTGTTCGTCACAGCGACCGATGCCGTTCGGGCCCGCCGTCGCTGGAAAGAGTTGCACGAGGCGGGGCAGGATGTGACCGAGGCCCATGTTCTGGCGGATCTCCGGGCAAGGGATGCCCGCGACAGCGCCCGCGCCCTCGCCCCGCTGCGCCCGGCCGAGGATGCGCTTCACCTCGATACGTCGCGGATGAGCATAGAGGAGGCGGTAGCCGCGGCCACCGACGCGGTCGCCGCCGCGCGCGGCTGACGCCCTTGCAGGCTTTCCCTTGCCAGCGCCCGGAGCCGCAGCTATAGAGGCGCCGCAATCAAGGCGGAACGCCGGTGCACGAGCAGGGTCGGGGGAAACCCGGCCCTGTCTGCGTTGCAGGCACCTGCAGACCGCATCCAGACCGGCGGAGACAACCGCCCGGCCAGCGAAACGAGAAAAGGATACCTGAACCGCATGTGCGCCAAAGCCACCATGGAGGAGTTCGAAGCGCTCCTGAACGAAAGCTTCGAGATCGAGACCCCGGACGAGGGATCGGTCGTCAAGGGCCGGGTCATCGCCGTCGAGAACGGCCAGGCCATCATCGACATCGGCTACAAGATGGAAGGCCGGGTCGAGCTCAAGGAATTCGCCAATCCCGGAGAGGCCGCTACCGTCGAGGTAGGGGACGAGGTCGAGGTCTTCCTCGAGCGGGTCGAGAATGCCCGCGGCGAGGCCGTGATCTCCCGTGACAAGGCCCGCCGCGAAGAGGCCTGGGACCGTCTGGAAAAGGCCTATGCCGACGAGGCACGCGTCGAGGGCGCGATCTTCGGCCGCGTCAAGGGCGGCTTTACCGTCGATCTGGGCGGTGCCGTGGCCTTTCTGCCGGGCAGCCAGGTCGACGTGCGGCCCGTGCGCGATGCAGGCCCGCTGATGGGCCTCAAGCAGCCCTTCCAGATCCTCAAGATGGATCGCCGCCGGGGCAACATCGTGGTCTCGCGCCGTGCCATCCTCGAGGAGAGCCGTGCCGAACAGCGCGCCGAGGTCATCGCCCGCCTGACCGAGGGCGATGTGGTCGATGGTGTCGTCAAGAACATCACCGATTACGGTGCCTTCGTCGATCTGGGCGGTGTGGACGGGCTTCTGCATGTCACCGACATGGCCTGGCGCCGGGTGAACCACCCTTCGGAGATCGTCAACAATGGCGACAACGTGAAGGTGCAGGTCATCAAGATCAACAAGGAGACCCACCGGATCAGCCTTGGGATGAAGCAGCTTCAGGCCGATCCCTGGGATGCGGTCGAGGCGAAGTTCCCCACCGGGAGCGTGCATTCGGGCCGCGTGACCAATATCACCGATTACGGTGCATTCGTGGAGCTGGAGCCGGGGATCGAAGGTCTTGTCCACGTCTCCGAGATGTCCTGGACCAAGAAGAACGTGCATCCGGGCAAGATCGTCTCCACCAGCCAGGAGGTGGACGTCATGGTGCTGGAGATCGACAGCGCCAAGCGTCGCGTCAGCCTCG
>JAFIEC010000384.1 GCA_020832725.1 Paracoccaceae bacterium
CCGGCAGCAACACCTCGGAAAGCACGACGCCGCGCTTGGCGGTGAAGTCATGGCTGCGGTCGATCCGGTCGTCCCGGAGCCGCGAGGCCGAGCGGTAGGCGGCGGCCGCGCCCGCGCTCGCGCCGGACGAGCGTCCGATGACCTTCAGGTGGAGGTGATAGATCGCCATTGTGCAGCGATCTGTGCCACGGGCACCGCGACGTCGGAACGACGTATAAGCGCGCCCTCCCTCGAAAAATTCTCGGGCGGGACCGGGCCGTCCCGCATCGTCTCGGCGACCCCGGAGCCTTTCGGGCCGGGCGCGGGTATCCTCATCGCATCAACGGTTTGAGGAGGACGACATGCGCAAACCGAGGGATTTCGACGCGGAGCTGAAAGCGCTCGAGGACAAGGCCCGGGAGCTGAGAACGCGCAAGGTGCAACAGCTGGGCGAGCTGGTGATCGCCACCGGGGCCGACGCGCTCGCACCCGAGGAACTGGCCGGCGCGCTGATGGTCTTGGCCGAGACGACGGACCCCGCGAAACGGGAGGCCTGGGCGAAACGCGGCGCGGCGATGTTTCGGGGCAAGACCCGGCGCGCCTCTCCTGCAGATCGCGGCGACACTGGCCGCGCTGAGGCGAAACCGGGCCGCGCGCAACCGCCATCAGGCAGCCCGGGCCCGGCATGACCGACGCGGCTGGCAGATGGACCGGCGCAAGCGCACACGGCAGCTGATCGAACTCGGCGGGCTGATGAAGAAGGCGGGCCTCGTCGAGATCACCGGCGACGACCGCACCCTGATCTACGGCGCGCTCCTGTGGATGGCCGACCGGCTCGAGGGCGAGCAAGGCGAGCACGCGCGAAAGGTCTGGCGCGACTGGGGACGCGCGGCGTTCGAGATGGAAGCGAAAGAGAAGGCGGAGAAGGCAACCAAGCCGCCCACTGGCACAGGTGAGCCCGGCCAAACAGCTCAATGACGATGACGAAACGCACGCCGGCGAGTTGCCTCGTCTGCTACATCGCGCTCAGACTCGCACGATCCGGATCATCGGCAGTCGGGCCATTGCCCGGATCATAGTGCTATAGCGAAGACGTAGTGCTCATCATTATCGGTCATGGCCCGCCACTATCCTTCCGTTATTGCATTGATTTTGCTTAGACTTTACCGGGACTGCGAGGGCCGGGGTAGCGAACGGGGTAGCGAACGGGGCAGCCTTCGGCGCTGCCCCGCCCTGCTGTCCTGCCGCGAGGCGTGACCCGTGGCTGGACAGGCCCTCAGGTTACCGCAGCTTTCGCATGGGCCCAAGCCTCCGGAGAAGGCTGTTCCCAGTCCGGCTCAAACGCAATGACGCGGTCGCCGGCGGCGGTGGGCGCGAGCCTCGGCGACAGCTCGCCGAGTGTGATGCCGATCCCGATCACCCCCCGCCCGGCCATCAGACCGTCGCTCATCTGCCGCATCAGCTTGCGACGGTGAGCGTGGGAAGTCTCCCAGTATGGACGCTGCGGTTACACTGAGGGTTCAGTAGCATCCGGTTAACCGTCGCCGGGAACACTCGACGCATGCTGGCATGGCAGCTCGAAGCGTGCCTGACTGCTGACCGTGTCTGTGGTCGCTGGGGTTAGCCTGCGGCTCGGTCAAGGACTTCTTCGGCCCACTGGTTCAGGCTTTTTCCCGACAGCTCGGCGGCAAGCGCGGCCTTGCGGTGAACCTCGGGGCTGACCCGGAACATGACTTGCCCTGAATAGGTCTTCTGCGGTTCCTTGCCGATCCTGGCACAGGCTTCGATGTAGTCTTCGACAGCTTCATGGAAGGCTTCGCGCAGCCCTTCCACGGTGTCGGCATGAAAGCCCACACCGTCACGGATACCGGCAATCCGGCCCGTGAAAAGCCCGTCTTCGTCGTCATACTCGATACGGGCGGCATAGCCCTTGTAGGTCATGGTGTTGGTCATGGTCTAACCCCGATCCGTTCCAGGAAGTCGCGGGCATCGCGCACCTGGTATCGCTTCGCTTGCTTTGCGGGGTGCGGGCGGTGGAATGTCGCTACCTCGCCATCCTTTTCGAACCGCACACGTGACCCGCGCCCTTCGATCAGCCGAGCCCCTGCGGCCAGAAGCAGGCTTTCGACTGCCGCCCATTCGATGGTGCCTGACACCGGATCGGTGAAGACGGCGGCAAGAGTCTTCCGGTGCTTGCTGTTCATCGAGGCAAGGTAGATCATGCTAGCGTAAAATGCAAGCGCTACAGCTCTCCTTGCCCAAGATCACGCAAGGGCGGGCTGACCAGGGCCCCCCTCTGTCAGGGGTGTTGATGCTGGGTTTCAGAAGTTGGCGGTGTCAGCAAATCGTGTTGGCGCGATGGGCTGAGGCGTGGGCACGGGGGAATCTCCTGCCAGACGGCGATGCCTGACCGGAGGGCTAGACGGCACGGGACAAGTTCGCCGCGGTGATCGAGACTGCGGCGCTGAACGAGGCGGAGTTGTCGGAGTACTGCCGCAGCAGGGGCCTTTACCCTGAGCAGATCCGGGTCTGGCAGGAGGCCTGCGAGCGGGCCAATGACTGGGACCGTGCGGCCTCGCGACAGATCGCGCGGGAGACGAAGGAGGCGCAGCAGCGCATCCGGGATCTGGAGCGCGACCGCGCGCGCAAGGAGAAGGCGCTAGCCGAGGCGACGGTCGTGTCTCGGAAGTGGTGGAAATTTGAAGGCGGCGTAATCTCCGGGTGACTTGCAACCACCCAAACCGGCGGCGGCCACCGCCAGGGAGAGTGAGGGCCGCAAGCCGCCACCGGTTCGAGGGTTGTCCATCGAGGCGCCATCGGTTCAAGCGCGATGGACGACGCCCGAACGCCATGAACCAGATTACTGACACTGCGAGCTTTGCGCTACTGGCCAGGGAGGCCGGGTTCGACCCGATCGAGGATCGGCTGCGGAGCAATGTCCGCGCGACCATCGAAGCCGTGTTCGAAGAGGAACGGGCCGGCTTTCTTGGCCGCCTTCGCTACGACCGGGCGCAGGCGCGGCGAAAGGCTATCGCCATGGGCACCGCGAACGGCAACTCACCGGCACCTTCGGGACGGAAACGGTGCGGGTGCCTCGCGCCCGGATCGAGGGCGACACTGGCAAGGTCACGGAATGGCGCTCGAAGGCGCTGCCCCGTTACCAGCGGCTGACGAAGAAGGCCGAGGCCCTGATCGCCGCAGTCTATGCCGCAGTTTATGCCGCAGTCTATCTTGCCGGCACCAGCACCCGGCGCGTGAAGCGGGCGCTGTTCGGCCTGTTCGAGGGCGCCGTCACCAAGGACGGGGTGAGCCGCGGCTGGCGCTAGGTGAAGGTGGACTGGGACGCCTGGTGCCCTCGGTGGCCATCAGCCGGTCGATCTGGCGCAGGAGCGCGGTGATCACGGAGCGCATGTAG
>JAFIEC010000386.1 GCA_020832725.1 Paracoccaceae bacterium
CCGCATGATCCTGCGCCATCTGAGGGTCTTGTTGTGCCAGTTCATCTGGCTGATCACACTCTTCCGAGGGTTCACGCGGCGCACCGATAGCTATCAGGCACTGCAATTCGCCGCCTGAAACCATTGTTCAAGATGAACTAAGGAGGTGTGACGCTGACAGGCCTGTGTCATCACGGGCAGAGCACAACCTCTGCCGCGCTGCCGCGCCCGCTCAAGGTTCGCAACTTTTTCCCATCGCTATCTCGCCGACAAGGTCCGTGCGGGCAATCGCGCGTCGCTGCATTTGCACCGAGCGAGGCGAAAGAGCCGGACGGGCTTGAAGCTGGTCCGGTTCCCGTCCGATAACCGCGCCCATCCGCCGATTGACCGGAAGAGCATCGCGATGCTGATCAATACACTGCTACCGCTGTTCGGGTTGATCGCGCTGGGATTTGCCTGCGTACGGCTGCGCGTGATCCCCGCCGAGGGGGTGGCACCGATGGGGGCCGTTGTGGTCCGGCTGGCGCTGCCCGCGCTGATCTTCCTGACGCTGGCGGCCACGCCCCCGGCCGAGGCGATCGAGCCATGGCTGCTGGTGGCTTACGGGGGCGGAACGCTGGCAACGATCCTTCTGTGTCTGGCTGTCGCGCGGCTGGTCCTGCGGCTGGATTGGCCCGAATGCGCGGTCGTGATGTTGGGCGTGGCCCTGTCGAACAGCGGATTTCTGGGCTTTCCGGTCACCGAGGCGCTGTTCGGTGCCGAGATGGCAGGGCGGCTGCTGGCGCACTGCCTGCTGGTCGAAAACCTGCTTGTGATCCCGTTGGGTCTGGCCGCTCTGACCTTGGCGGACGGCGCGGGCGGACGTCCCGGCGCAAGCTTGTGGAGCGGCATCGCGGCGGGCCTGTGGCGCAATCCTCTGGTCCTCGCGCTGGCAGCGGGTCTGGCGGTTTCGGGGCTTGGGGTGGCGCTGCCGACACCGATCGAGACGTTGCTGCAAATGCTGGCGCGGATCTCGGCGCCGCTGGCGCTTCTGGTGATCGGCGGGATTCTGGCCAGCCTTCAGGCGCAGCGTGCGGCACGGGCGGTGGGTCTGCTTGTCGTGGGCAAGCTGCTGATCCATCCGGCGGCGGTCTGGTCGGCGCTCTCCTTGTCGCCACTGGTCCTCGATGATCTTTTCGCGGGGGCGGTGATCTATGCGGCGATGCCGATGGTGACGATCTTCCCGATCCTGGCCGCGCGTGGCGGACAGACGCAGACGGCTGCGATGGCGCTTGTACTGGCAACGCTGGGCTGTTTCGTGACCCTGCCGTTACTGTTGGTCGCGCTGCTGTGACGACGATTGCCGCGCCTGTCAGGGCGACCAGATCGACAGAGACCTCGCCCGCCCATCATTGCCCCGCCGCGCGACGCAGACCTCGATCGCATCGGGAACGGCGTCCTGCCCTGTCATTCCGTTGCCTGTCACGCTGTCGTCCTGTCCTCCGAAAAGCAGGGCATGACCATCCCGGCCTGGTGGGTATAGTGGCGCGACCGCAATAGGGGAAGATTTCATGCGTCCAGCAGGCCGGGGTGAGTTGGACTCGCTCTATTTCGACTATCCGCACTTCGCGCCGCCAGCCCGGCCGGATCACGAGCCGGTGCACCCGGTCGCCATTGTCGGCGCTGGGCCCGTCGGCATGGTCGCGGCGCTGACGCTGGCCCGGCACGGCGTACGGTCGGTGCTGCTGGACAGGAAATCCAGCTTCAACGACGGCAGCCGCGCGATCTGCATCTCGCGCTCCAGCTTCCATATCCTGGATCAGCTCGGCGCGGCCGGGCCCTTTCTGGACAAGGCGCTGGGCTGGACGATGGGGCGCAGCTTCTATCGGGGTCGGCAGATCCTTGAATTCGCCATGCCCGACAGCGCGGACGAGAAGTTTCGTCCGATGTACAATCTGCAGCAGCAGTATATCGAAGCGTTCCTGTGGGCGGCGGTTGCGCGTTCGCCCCTGATCGCTTCGCGTTGGCAGAGCGAGGTCACGGGACTGGAACAGGATGCCGGGCAGGTCCGCCTCAGGGTGAGCGATCCGAACGGCGATTACGTCCTGCCGGCACGCTGGGTGATAGCCGCCGACGGCGCGCGCAGCGCGGTCCGGCAGATGTGCGGGTTGCGGCTGAAGGGCGACAACCACGAGGGGCGCTACGTCATCGCCGATGTGCAGATGCGCCATGATTATCCGACGATCCGGCGCGCGCTGTTCGACCCTGTCTGCCGGCCGGATGGAACGGTGCTGATCCACCGCCAGCCTGACGACATCTGGCGCATCGACTATCAGTTGCACGATGACGAAAGCACCGAGACCGCGCTGCGCGAGGAGAATGTCCGCGCCGCGGTCGCCGCCGTGCTTGGGGAGATCGGGCACCACTCAGGCTGGGAGCTGGAATGGTGGAGCGTCTATTCCGCCAATACCCTGCTGCTGGATGACTATCGCCACGGGCGGGTGTTCCTTGCCGGTGACAGTGCCCATATCGTGCCGATCTTCGGGGTGCGGGGGCTGAACAACGGCATCGCCGACGGGCACAATATCGGCTGGAAGCTGGCGGCGGTTCTGAACGGGCAGGCCGGGCCCGCGCTGCTGGACAGCTATACGCCCGAGCGGCGGGGGGCGACGCTGGACGTCTTTGCCAATGCGATCCGAAGTACCCGATTCATGACACCGCCCAGCCATGGCTGGCGGCTGATGCGTGATGCGGCGCTCTCTCTGGCGCTGTCCGATCCGCGATTCGGCCAACTGGCCAATCCGCGTCAGATGACCCCCTATACCTATGGCGACAGCCCGCTGACGACCGAAGACGACCCGTCCTTTCGGGCAGGTCCCGTGCCGG
>JAFIEC010000400.1 GCA_020832725.1 Paracoccaceae bacterium
CTGGCGACGCCGGGGCTGGATGCGCATGGCAGCTGCGTCGTCCTCACCCGGCACCGCGACGGGGTGGAGCTGCATTATGCCCGCGACGACTTCGCCAGCCCGGAGCGGCTGGCCCGCATCCTCGGCCGCGAGCTGGCGAAGGACATGGCGCTCGACCATGCCGGGGCGGATCCGGCCGAGGGCTTCGCCGCCCGCCGGGGCATCGACTTCGGCGCTCACGCCCCCGAGCCGCCAGATCTGCACCCGCAGCCGGACGATCTCGCCGAGGCGCGCGAGGCCGCGCTGCGCCCGGCCCGCACCCGCGCGATGATCCGCCATGCCGAGGCTATCCACGCGGTCTTCGACGCGCAGGCGCAGGGCGGCAAGGCCAGCCCCGAGCAGGTGCGAGCGCTCAACCGCGCCCGCGACGCCCTCGAGGCCCTGCGCCCCCATGGCTGGCGCGACGCCGAGGCCGCCTATGTGAAGGACCCGACCCTCGCGCGGGACGCCGCCAAGGGCCAGCTCACCCGCGCGATCCGCGCCCTGCAGCTCGAGACCGAACTCCGCACCGACCCCCGCGCCCGCGCCGACCGCTTCGTGGAGCGCTGGCAGACGCTCGACCGCAAAAGTGGCGAGCAATACCGCGCGGGCGACTACACGGGCTACCGCGCCTCCCGGAAGGCCATGACCGACATGGCCCGGAGCCTGCAGCGCGACCCGCAGCTGGAATCCCTGCTCGTGAACCGCAGGCGCGACCTCGGCATCTCCAGCGACATGGGACGGCGACTCGGCCAGGAACTCGCCTTCAGCCATGGGCTGGAGCTCGGTCGCAGCCGCGGTCTCGGACTCTGACACCCGTCCGATCTGCCGCCGTCAGTACGCGCTGACCCTACGCCGACCCGGAGGTGCTTGCACTCCCATCCCGGCCCCGCCTGACTGGACCAACACCCCTCACACGACCCCAGCAGGAGCCAGCCCAGCCATGCCCGACCCTGACCGCATCATCCGTCTCCGCACCGTCCTCGCGCGGACCGGCCTGTCCCGCTCTACCCTCTACCGCAAGATCGCCGAGGGCACCTTCCCGGCCCAACTCCGCATCTCCGTCCACGGCGCGGGCTGGCGCGAATCCGAGATCGACCGCTGGGTCGCCGATCCGGTCGAATGGCGGGCGGAAGGGCAGCAAGATGCAAGGTGACCAACCGCCCGCCCATAGCCGCAGGACACCCGCCCAATGCGGTGCTACAAGCGCTGAAGTCGACGTGAAGGGCGGGATCCGGACGGTCGATGCGGTTGCGTAAGGCCTGTGTCACAGAGCAACAATCAGCCTCGATCTCCCGGCATTCTCTGCACAGCAGTCATCATCCAACAGGACAGGCAGCCCGAAGCTGTCGTCCCGCGGCAAATCCCTAATTCAAAGCCGTTGTCTCGGCCCCAACTGCATCGCCGGGTTTTTCCAGAAAGCGGCTGACATGAGCCTTCAGCTCGCCGAAGGCCGGCTGCTCAAGCGGCAGGTGCGCACCGTTGCTGAGTTCGATCAGTTCCTTGGGCCCGTGGACCCGATCGAAGGCCGGGCGGCTTATCTCAGTGGGGGTCCACGTATCCGCCCCGGGATGCACGAGGAGAAGCGGGCAGCGCGGTTCGAGGCGCGTCGCCTTGCGGGCGTGAAGCGTACGGAAGAAGCGCAGCGGCACCCAAAGCCTGCCGAGCAAGGGATCAGAGCCGAAATATGCGTTCATTCGCGCGTCGCTTGACATGGCACCCATCGGCGCGACCAGCCAGATTGGAAACGACAACCGATCAACGAGCCATGGCATCACCCGAAATCCCAGAATTGACATCCAACCCAGCCAGTGCCAGCGTGCAGCCCGTACCAGCAGGTCGGGGTCGCCCAAGTCGAGCAGCGTCGTCGCGATGACACCGTTGACCTTGCTTGCTTGTTCGGCCGCCAAGGCTGCGGTCATGCCGCCGACCGACATCCCCATGAGGACGACCGGCCCCTCACATTCGTCTGTCAGTTGCGCAACGACCGCAGGCCACTCATCGTAGTCGCCACGGTAACCCGGCGCAGGCCGGGTCAGACCGTAGCCCGGCAGATCGGGCGCCAGCGCGCGCCAACCCAGTCCGGCCACGAGATCGCAAAAGGGCGCGAGCACCCGGCCATTTCCTCCCCCACCGTGCACAAGGATCAGAGTGCCCCTTGCGGGCCCTTCCGGCTCCCACACGTCGACATGGATGTCGTGGCCGCGGATCTTGCGCCAAGTCTCACGGGGTGTCCGTTCGATGCGGATCGCGAAGCTGGTTTGAAGGATGTCCCGGTACTGCGTCCAGGACGGCGAGGTTTCATAGGTGTTCATTCTGGTCTTCCGTTTGCGTCTTGCGGAAGATATCGAGTATTTGCTCGGTTTTTTCCACTCGGAATGGGGGACGCCCGATTGCCCGACACAAAACCAGGCAAAGCCATTGTTCGCAAACCAAAACAGGGCCGTTCGAAGGCGACTGTTGCAGCCATCCTCGAAGCGGGTGCTCGGATTCTGGCGGAACGCGGATGGGCGGGATTCAACACCAACGTCATCGCCGAACGTGCAGGCGTGTCCATCGGGTCGCTTTACGAGTACTTCCCAAACAAACAGGCGCTGATAGACGAGATCGCCTCCAATCACATCGCGCAGGGCGAAGCTCTGCTGTTGTCAGCAGCCACCGGAATGATCGGATCGGACGACCCGGGTGTGCTGGTGGATGCCCTGGTGCAGGGACTTGTCGATCTGCACAGGGACGACCCGCGGCTTCACCGTGCGCTCTCGTCCGAGGTGCCGCTTTCTCCCGATATCCGCGCTCGGGTCGAGACCCTGAGGCAGGGGGCGATTGCCTTCGTTGGCCAAGCTCTTGCGCCCCATGTCGACACGCCGGGCGTCGCCGCCCAACTTCTGGTGGATACAGCCGATACCGTTGTGCACCGCTGGTTCGTGGAGGACGACGGCACGCTGGCGCGACCCGAACGGATGGCGGAAGAACTCCGCAGGATGTTGTTGGCCTATCTTGCCGTACGCTCTCGCGCGTCGCGATCCTGAGGCAGCCAGAGCATCGCAGTGGATGGAGAATTCGGAAGCGATGTACAGGAAACCGGCAATTCCCTTGGGGTCGCTGCCGAGCATGATGTCTTGAAAATTGTGTGCCATTCGAACCGCCGCTACGGGAATGTGCATTGCAGCGAGTGTTCGGACAGCGGTGCCCTAGAATCGGCTGACCATGTCGGTCAGTTGGTGCCATTCATCGTTCCAAAGGGACGCCGATCCATGGGTCAAGCAACCTAACGACGGCTTGCTGGTGCGCAGTCGCCGACGCTTATGGTGTTCCGTAGCCTTGCTGTGGCAGCCCAAGTTCCAGTGCAACGAAGCGTTTCAGATGCTTAGCGGCCTCTGCGCGTTCCAGTTTTGGCAAGCCGGTAAGCACGAAACCAACCAGACCGTCGTGAAACGCAAAGATGCGCAGGGCGGCCGCGCGAGGTGCGGGGCAGTGCCAGTGCCCCTTGGCCGCGCCCTGTTCCAAAATGGCGGCGAGTTCGTCCAGGATACCCTCGGCGCAGCCCTCGGCCGCGCGCGCCATGTCGGGGTCGGACATGGCAAGGTCCGTCACTTCGATCCAGAGCCGCCACAGCGGGTCCGCATCCGGGCCAAAAGCGCGCGTCAAGTAGACATCAAGCTGCAGGTCCGGCGTGGGGGCGTCGGGCACGACGCGGTCGATCTCGGCCCAAAGCGCCTGCTCCGCCGCAAGGGCGCGAAGTTCGCACCATTTGAAATAATGGTTCAAAAGCCCGATGCCGACGCCCGCGCGCGCAGTGACATCGCGCGTGCGCACAGCCGCAACCCCGTTCTCGCGGATCAGGTCGGCGGCGGCGGAGAGGATGGCGGCGCGGCGATCGGTGGTCATGAATGGCCTGATATCACGGATTGAGCACATGCTCAATGCCTGATAGGTTGAGCATGTGCTCAATCAGGAATCACACCATGACCCGTTCCTCTTCTGTCGATGTGCTGCGCGGCTTTGCCCTGCTGGGCATCGGCATCGTCAACCTGCCACATCTGGCGCTGCCCATGGCCGCGGCGCTTCAATCCCCTGACGGCACCATCGATCTGATCGGCAAGGGCATCGTCAGCCTGTTGTTCGAGGGCAAGTTCTTCGTCCTGTTCTCCTTCCTG
>JAFIEC010000401.1 GCA_020832725.1 Paracoccaceae bacterium
GGGCCTTGGCCTCGGCCCGCGTCATCCGCTCCAGCGTGCCGGTGAAGACGATGGTCTTGCCTGCCAGCGCCCCCCCGGCGGGTGCGGCCACGGGTTCGACCTCCAGACAGGCGACCAGGCGGTCGATCGCGGCGCGTTCCGCCTCCTGATGGAAGGCCTGCACAAGAGAGGCGGCCATGACAGGCCCCACCCCGTCGATCCCCAGAAGACGCTCCCACTCGGCGCCTTCGCCTTCGGCCGCACCCGCGACGCATTCCTCGAAGGCCTCCCAGGTGCCGAACTGCCGGGCCAGAAGCGTGGCGGCACTTTCCCCCACATGCCGGATGCCGAGGGCAAAGATCAGCCGGTTGAGGGGGATGCGCCGACGCTCCTCGATGGCGGCAAAGAGGTTGGCCGCACTCTTCTCGCCCCAGCCTTCGCGGTTCTTCAGCTGCTGCATGCCCGCGCCATAGCGGGCCTGCAGGGTGAAGATATCGGCCGGCTCGCGCACCCAGCCGTCGCGCCAGAAGCCCTCGATCTGCTTTGCCCCGAGCCCCTCGATGTCGAAGGCGGCGCGGGAGACGAAATGCTTGAGCCGTTCCACTGCCTGGGCGGGGCAGATCAGCCCGCCGGTGCAGCGGCGCACCGAATCGCCGGGCTCGCGCACCGCGTCCGAGCCGCATTCGGGGCAGGCTTCGGGAAAGGCGAAGGGGAGCGCGCTCTCGGGGCGGCGGGACAGGTCCACATCGGCGATCTTTGGGATGACATCGCCCGCACGATAGACCTGCACCCAGTCGCCCGGGCGGATGTCGCGCCCCTCGCGGATGGGCCCGCCGCGGGCGTCGCGTCCGGCGATGTAATCCTCGTTGTGCAGGGTCGCGTTCGACACGACCACGCCCCCCACGGTCACCGGCACCAGCCGCGCCACCGGTGACAGCGCGCCTGTGCGTCCCACCTGGATGTCGATCCCCTCCAGCCGGGTCCAGGCCAGTTCTGCGGGAAACTTGTGCGCCAGCGCCCAGCGCGGCGTGGTGGAGCGCAGCCCCATCCGCGCCTGCAGGGCCAGATCATCCAGCTTGTAGACCACCCCGTCGATGTCGAAATCCAGCGTGGCGCGCTGCTGCTCGATCCTGGCATAGACATGCAGTAGCGCCTCCAGGCTCTCGGCCCGGTCGGCCTGCTCGGGCACGCGGAAGCCCAGTGCGCGCAGCCGCGCGAAGGCGCCCCAGACAGTGGGTGCCAGCGGCTCGGACAGCTCTCCCCAGCCATGCGCAAAGAACCGGAGAGGACGGGCGGCGGTGATGCCGGCGTCAAGCTGGCGCAGCGATCCCGCAGCCGCATTGCGCGGATTGGCAAATGTCTTGCCGCCCGTGCTGGCCTGTCGCGCGTTCAACGCGGCGAAATCGGCATGCGACATGTAGACCTCGCCGCGCACCTCCAGCACCTCGGGCGCATCGCTCAGCCGCTGGGGGATGTCGTCGATGGTGCGGGCATTGGCCGTGACATTCTCGCCCGTCTCGCCATCGCCCCGCGTCGCGGCATGGACCAGCCGTCCCCCCTCATAGCGCAGCGACAGCGACAGCCCGTCGATCTTGGGCTCGGCGGTAAAGGCGAGGGGCGCATCCTCGGCCAGCCCAAGAAAACGGCGGCAGCGGGCGACGAAATCGGCCACGTCTTCGGCCGAAAAGGCATTTGCCAGCGAGGTCATGCGGCCGGAATGGCGGATCTTGCCAAAGCCTTCGGCCAGCGGGCCACCGATCCGGCGCGAGGGGCTGTCGCGCCGCACCAGTGCGGGAAAGCGCGCCTCGATCGCCGCGTTGCGGGCCTTCAGGGCATCGTACTCGGCATCGGTGATGCCTGGGGCATCCTCGGTGTGATAGGCGCGATCCGCCACCGCGATGGCCCGGGCCAGCCGTTCGAGCTCGGCCGCCGCAGCATCCGCGCTCAGGGCCTCGACGGGGCAGAGGCCCTCTGTCTGCTCTGCCAGATCCTGTGCCATGAGCGCCTCCACCGGCAAGCCGCGCCCCGAAGGGCCTTTCGAGTGATAGGGCGCAGGCGGGCTCCGGTCCAGCTTTGCGCGCCTGCCTCAGCCCTCGGGCAGGGCCATATGCGCGGGGGCGAATGCGCCGGGCAGCAACTCGGCCATGCGCATCCGGGCGCGTTCACCCTCGGGCCCTGCCATGACCACGGTGACATCGGGCCCTGCGAATTCCGACAGCTTCTGCCGGCAGCCGCCGCAGGGGCTGACAGGCAGCGGGCCGTCGGCCACGACCCAGACCTCGGCGATGGCGCGCTCTCCTGCGGCGACCATGGCGGCGATGGCTCCGGCCTCGGCGCAGGTGCCCTGGGGATAGGCGACATTCTCCACGTTGCAGCCAACATGCAGGCCGCCCGCGCGGCCCCGTATGGCCGCGCCCACCTTGAAGCCGGAATAGGGTGGTCTGCCCCCACTGAGTGGTCCAGATTGATTATTAGTGCATCGTCGGCCGCTGGTCCATTGGGACTAAGGGTTCTGGTGCGGGTGGGCGGTATCCCAGCGAGCTGTGCGGCCTGACCGTGTTGTAGTGGCGGCGCCATCGCTCGATGAGGATCTGCGCTTC
>JAFIEC010000402.1 GCA_020832725.1 Paracoccaceae bacterium
AGAATGGACGGTCAGGTTGCCGTCGATCAGGTAGCTGCCCGCGGGCACCAGAACCCGTCGGCCCTGGGCTGCGGTATCGGCCGCGATGAAGGCCGCGCGATCATCGGTGATACCATCGCCACGGGCCCCGAAATCGCGCACATCCACCACGTCGAGCATGTCGCGCAGGAACAGCGAGGTGACATCCTCGATCCGGATGTTCTCGATCCGCACCAGCCCGCCCACTGGTCCGGTAAGGTCCAGCCCGACATGGGCCGAGACGGTCTGCGGGCCAAGGCCGATCTCCACCCCCGCCCGGGTGCCGGTGCCCAGAATGGCCGAGACCTCCGCCACCTGTCCATAACCGGGAAGGGTCACGCTCGGGCCGGTGGTGGGCACGCCCGGCGTGGCGCTGCCATCGGCGCGGTTCGGGCGCAGGGCAATCCGCACCGCGGGCAGCGCGCCCGACATCGCCTTGAGCCGCACCGTGACGCGCAGGTAGCATCCCGGCAGCAGCGGTGTGAGGCCGAAATGGCGCAGCCTCTGGGTGGCCTCGGTCTTCATCAGTTCGAGGGCGGTGCCGAAATCTGCGTCGAACGGGGCGAGGATGGCATCGGCCCCCCCCTCATAGCTGGGCGCGCCGGGGGTGCCGTCGCCCCGTGACCAGGCCCCGAGCCCCGCCGCAAAGGGGGGCGGCATGAAGACGATGCCTTCGGTGACTGCCTTGTTCATGCGTGCATCCTTTCGCCCGACCACCCGCCGCCTGCGGGCCCGCCGGGTTGTGCCTGCAGAGGGTTAACGCGCGCTGGGCCCTCCGTTCGGCAGGGCGGTCCGGTGAGGGCTCTGGGCGGTCGCTCAGGGGGCGGGGACATGCACGCCCGGCTCACCTCAACGCGGAGACCAGAGGCGGTGCCCCTGCCATTCGGTCGCGCTGAGCAGCTGGGGCGCGCCGTCGCGCAGGACCACGGCACTGGAACCGCCTGCGGCGCGGGCCGCCGGGTCGAGGGCGATGCAGCCGCCCCCGGCGGGAATGGCCGCGCGTGCGATCACCAGCGCATGGCGGGCGCACAGCGCGGCCAGCAGCGCGGGGGCGGGGCGCGGCCCCTCGACCAGGGCCCCGCGGGCCGAACCGAGGGCAAAGCTCAGGACCTCCCCCTCGCGGACAAGGCCGGGGCGGGCGGCGGCGACCTCCTGCGGGGCGTCGTCGCCATCGCCGCGCAGCCAGACGCCTGCGACAAAGGATTGCCCCCGCGGCCGCGAGAGCGCGCGCCCCTCGGGGCCAAGCACCCCGGCCAGCATGCCATCGGCGCTGACCAGCAGGACGGGGCGGCCCGGCCCGGTCCAGCTCATCAGGGCCGCCGCGATCATCGCCGCCCCCACCCAGCGGCCCGGCCCCTGCCACAGCAGCAGCACCAGCCCCCCGAAGGCGACCAGCGGCAGCGCATGGGGGGCTGCGGCAGCCACCGGGCGGGCGGCACCGTCAAAGGCGGCTACCCGTTCGGCCACGGCCAGGATCCAGCGGATGCCGCCATCGGCTGCCGCCAGCCCGACCCCCTCCAGCCCGATCGGAGCCAGCAGGGCCGCGGCCATGGCACCGGGCATGACCACCAGACCCATCACCGGCACCGAGAGCAGGTTGGCGATCAGCCCGTAGGGCGCGGAATGGCTGAAATGGGCGGCGGCGAAGGGGGCCGTGGCCAGCCCGGCCACGGTGGAGGACATCACCAGCGCCCCCAGCCAGCGCAGCGCCCCCGCCTCGCGCGGCTGGCGGTCATCGACGCCGGGCCGGGCCTCGGCCCTGTGGCGCAGCGCGCCAAAGGCTGCGACCAGCGCCAGCGTGGCGGCAAAGGACATCTGGAACCCCGGTTCGGCCACGCTTTCGGGGCGGATCGCCAGCACCACCAGCGCCGCCACCGCGACCGAGCGCGTGGACAGGGCCCGACGCCCGGCCAGCACCGCCAGCAGCACCACAGCGGCCATGACAAAGGCGCGCTGGGTGGCGACGCTGGCCCCCGACAGCGCGAGATAGCCCGCCGCCACCGTCAGCGCCGCGCAGGCCGCGATCCGCTTGACCGGCAGGCGCAGCGCCACGCGTGGCCACAAGGCCAGCCCGCCGCGCAGCACGAAAAAGGCCAGCCCCGTGACCAGCCCCATGTGCAGCCCCGAGATCGCCAGCAGATGGGCAAGGTTGGAGGCGCGCAGGTCCGCCAGCAGCGCGAGATCCAGCCACGCCCTGTCCCCGACCAGGATGGCGGCGGCGAAGGGCCCCGCGCGATCCGACATGCGCGCCCGGATCGCTGCGGACAGATCGGCCCGCAGCCGGGCAAGGCGGGCGGCGGCGCCACGGGGCGCAGGCTCGGCCAGCACCATCAGAGGCAGGCGCGCATAGCCCGTGGCCCCCAGCCCCATGAACCAGGCATGGCGCTGGAAATCATAGCCCCCCGGCTCGGCCGGCCCGGAGGGCGGGAAGAGCCGGGCCGTGATCGCCACCTCCAGCCCCGGGGTGGGCATCACGTATTCCCGGTCGGCATGAAGGGCGATGCGGATGCGCCGGGGCGTGGCCTCGGGCGGCATGCCGGGGATGCGGACATCGCCCAGCATCACGCGCAGCCGGTCCGACTGGGAGCGGTCCACCGACAGGATGCGCCCCTCCACTCCGGTATAGAGCGGCCGCTCCAGAACCGGGGCGGCGAGGCGATGGCCCCGCTCTCCGGCCGCGGCGAAACCCGCAGCCACAAGCGCCAGCGCCCAGAGGGGGGGCGCGCGTGCAGGCCCTGCGGCAAGGGCCACACCGGCCAGCACCAGAGCGGCCAGCCCACAGCCGAGAAGGAGCACCGGCCCGGGCTCGGTCGCGGGCAGGAACCACAGCGCGATGCCGCCGCCGAAGGCCACCGCCGCCCAGGGCAGAAGCGCGCCGCGCTGCCGGTCTAGCGATGCGGCCAGCGCCGCTGCAAGCCATGCGACGGGCGAGATGCGGCGAGAGCGGAGGGCCGGACCCGCCGGGCCAAAGGCCCCCCCGGGCCCGGGGACCAGAGGGGACGCGGACGCGCCTGCCTGTGCCACCTTGCCCTTGCCCCCCGGATTTCCTAGACAGTCGCAGCCTGCGCGGGCGTGGTTGCCAAAGGGTTAACGCCGCCCCGTCAGGGCCATGTGCGACGCAGGACGCGGCGGTTGTGCCCCGGACAAGGGCCTGCCCGCCCGCACGACAGCCGACACGCCCCGAGGGGCGCGCAACACGAGGGCCCATGCCAGCCGAGACCCCCCAATCCGCTGAACGCGCCGACGGCCCGCGCGATGCACGCCCGGTGGTGACGCGCTTTGCGCCCTCGCCCACCGGCTTTCTGCATATCGGCGGGGCGCGCACGGCGCTGTTCAACTGGCTGTATGCCCGGGGTCGCGGCGGCCGGTTCCTCTTGCGTATCGAGGATACCGACAGGGCCCGCTCCACACCGGAGGCCACGGCAGCGATCCTCGAGGGGCTGCGCTGGCTGGAGCTGGGCTGGGATGGCGAAGCGGAAAGCCAGTTCGCCCGCGCCACGCGCCATGCCGAGGTCGCCCATGAATTGCTGGCACTCGGCGCGGCCTATCGCTGTCATGCCACGCAGCCGGAGATCGAGGCCTTTCGCGAGGCCGCCCGGGCCGAGGGCCGCTCCACCCTGTTCAGCAGCCCCTGGCGCGACGCCGACCCGGCACAGGCACCCGATACACCCTCGGTGATCCGCCTGCGCGCCTCGCGCGAGGGGGAGACGGTGATCGCGGATGCGGTGCAGGGCGAGGTCCGCTTTGCCAACGAGCAACTGGACGACATGGTGCTGCTGCGCTCGGACGGCACGCCCACCTACATGCTGGCGGTGGTGGTGGACGACCATGATTCGGGCGTGACCCATGTGATTCGGGGCGACGACCACCTGAACAACGCCGCCCGGCAGGCGCTGATCTACCGCGCCATGGGATGGGAGGAGCCTGTCTTCGCCCATGTGCCCCTGATCCATGGACCCGACGGCAAGAAGCTGTCCAAGCGGCACGGGGCGCTGGGTGTCGATGAATACCGCCGCATGGGATATCCCCCCGCCGCGATCCGCAACTACCTCGCAAGGCTGGGCTGGAGCCATGGCGACGAGGAAGTGTTCACCACGGCGCAGGCGCTGGAGTGGTTCGACCTGGGCGCGATCAAGCGCGCGCCCGCGCGGCTCGACTTCAAGAAGCTGGACCATGTCTCGGGCCGCCACATCGCCATGACCGAGGATGCCGCACTTGCGGCGCAATGTGTGGCCTGGGCGCGGGATTTCGGCACCGTGCCCCTGTCGACCGCGCAGGAGCTGGACCTTGTCCGGGCCATGCCCGTCCTCAAGGATCGCGCAAAGACACTGCCGGAAGTACTTGAAAAAGCGTCGTTCATTCTGGAGACACGGCCGATTCCGCAAAGCCCCGAGGCGGCCGAGGCCCTGGACGCGGTATCCCGCGGTATACTGGCACGATTGACGCCGCACCTGCGCGATGCTACGTGGAAGCGCGACGATCTGGAGGCCTGCGTCCAGGCTTTCGCGCAGTCCGAGGGGGTCAAGCTGGGCGGCATTGCCAAGTCTCTCCGGGCAGCGCTGACAGGCCGGACAGTGTCCCCCAGCGTTTTCGACATTCTTGTGCTGATCGGCCGGGAGGAAGCCCTGGCCCGGATCGGTGACGCTGCCGCCTGACGCTGCCCCCGGGGCGGGCCTGCGCGGCCAACGCATACGGCATCGGCCCGAGGGGCGGTGTCGCGCCGGCGCGCCGGCAGGCATGACGCGGCGGCCCGTGCTGTCGCGCCCATAACGAGAGGACGGGACATGGCCGATACGAAACGCACCGCCACGCTGAGCATCGGGGACAGGACGATCGAGTTGCCCATGCACTCGCCGACGGCAGGCCCAGACGTGATCGACATCCGC
>JAFIEC010000403.1 GCA_020832725.1 Paracoccaceae bacterium
GTGGCCTGCAGCGCCTCGTCGACCGAGCCTGCGCGCATCAAAGCATAGGCCGCGCTGAACGAGGTGTCGGCCCGGTCCAGCGCCGTCCAGCCCAGCGCCACCACATGCCCCGGGGGGGTCACCGCGGCGAGGTTGTAGCGATCTCCCGGCAGGACCGGCCCGTTTTCGGTCCAGCGCAGGCGCGCCGATACGTCCGCTCCGTCGCGCACGCGGATGGTGGTGGTCCGGCTGCGGAACTGCCGCCACCCTTCGGGGGTCAGGTATTCTTCGGAATTGTCGGGGTTCAGCCGCTCGATGAAGAGGTCCTGATCGTCCAGCCCGGTGGTACTCAGCCCCCAGCCCAGCACGTCCGACCGGCCGGACAGCACCACAGGAAGCCCCGGGATCGTGCCACCGATCACCCCGCCGGAAGACAGTTCCAGCCGCGCCAGATACCAGATCGAGGGGGCCGAAAGCCCCAGATGCGGATCATTCGCCAGCAGCGCCCCGCCCCCTGCAGACCGCGCGGGCGAGGCGGCAAAGGCGTTGGAGGCCGAGGCGAACCCCGGGCCCCGGCGCGGGTCCAGCGGGTCGTGCGGCTCGGGGGAGAGGGAGGCAAGCTGCACAGGGTCGAGGCCCGGAAACAGGCTGGCATAATCGGGCATCGCCACGGTGGCGGCGCCGGGCGGGTCGGGCAGGATGTCGCGCAGCCTCTCGGGCGGGAGCAGCGCGGACAATTGGGCGCGCAGAACCTCGTCCTCGATCTGCGAGGTCAGCTGCAGCGCCATCGCCTTGATCACGGCCAGGCTGTCGGCGGGGGTCCAGGGCGCGATCTCGCGCGAGAAGAGAAAGAACTCGGGCGCGCCGCGTCCCAGTCCGCGGTCGTTCACCTGGGCAAGCCATGCGTTCACCCCCGCCGCATAGGCTTCCAGCGCAGCCCGTGCCTCGGGTGTCTGGGCCTCGACCGAATCCTGAGCCGCGCCATACAGGTCGAACCGGCGCATCAGATCGTCGATCGCCACCGTACGCGCCCCGAACAGCTCCGACAGCCGCCCCTGCACCGTGCGGCGCAGCATCGTCATCTGCCACAGACGGTCCTGCGCATGGGCAAAGCCCAGCCCGAAAAAGACATCGGCATCCGATTCTCCGAAGATATGCGGGATGTTGCGGTTGCTGCGGACGATTTCCACCTCGGCGCTCACGCCCTCCACCCGCCAGCTTGCGCCATAGTCGGGCAGGGACCGGGAGGCGAACCAGTAAGCCCCCGCGCCCGTCAGCGCCACAAGCGCCGAAAGGCCAAGAAAAATACGCAATAGCCAGCGAAACGCAGTTGTCATCCGGTGCTGTTCCGACAAGGAAGGGGGTGTGGAGGGGGGCGCTCGTGCGGTCGGGTCTCATCCATATGACAGCGGGCAGGGGCCGAACAGGGGGGAATCATGGCACGTGTGGCATTCATCGGGCTGGGAGTCATGGGCTATCCGATGGCGGGGCATCTGGCCCGCGCGGGGCATGAGCTGTGCGTCTACAACCGCACCACCGCCAAGGCCGAGGCCTGGGTCGCCGCCCATGGCCATGGCCGCGCCGACAGCCCTGCGAAGGCCGCGCGCGGGGCCGAATTCGTGATGACCTGCGTGGGCAACGACGACGATCTGCGCGCCGTGGTCACCGGCCCCGAAGGTGCGCTGGCGGGCATGGAGGCGGGGGGCATACTGGTGGATCATTCCACCGTCTCGGCCGACGTCACCCGTGCGCTGCACGCCCAGGCAGAGGGGCAGGGCATCGCCCTGATCGACGCGCCCATCTCGGGCGGGCAGGCGGGGGCCGAGAACGGCGTGCTCTCGGTGATGTGCGGCGGGGGCGAGGAGGCCTTTGCCCGGGCCGCCCCGGTGATCGAATCCTATGCCCGGATCTGCCGCCTGATGGGGCCAAGCGGGGCGGGCCAGCTGACCAAGATGGTCAACCAGATCTGCATCGCGGGCCTTGTGCAGGGCCTGTCGGAGGGGCTGGCCTTTGCGCGCGCCGCAGGCCTTGACGGGGCGTCCGTGGTCGAGGTCATTTCCCAGGGGGCGGCCGGGTCGTGGCAGATGGCCAACCGCCACGAGACCATGCTGGAGGGGCGTTTCGCTTTCGGCTTTGCGGTGGTCTGGATGCGCAAGGCCCTCGCCATCGGTCTGGCCGAGGCCGAGCGCCACGGCGCGCAGCTTCCCGTCACCGCGCTGGTGGACCAGTTCTACAAGGATGTGCAGGCCATGGGCGGCGGGCGCTGGGACACGTCCAGCCTGATCGCGCGGCTGTCCCGCTAGACTGGCCTCAGCGCAGGATGCGGGTGTATTTCGTGCCTGCAAGCGACGCCCCCATCAAGAGTCCCGCCTGCCCATAGATCACCGCCACCACGGGCGCGCGGAAGGTGGTCGAGTTCATGCCGGCGCGCGCGCCGTCACGGCGCACCACATATTCGATATCGCCGCCCACCTCCCAGCCGTCCGAAGCGCGGAAGCTTCCCAGGATTTCGGGGGTCATGAAGAACAGGGTATGGGCATATTGCTGCGCGCCGATCTGCAGCCCGAGGCTGGCCTGGGTGACGGAATAGTAATCCACCGTGGCCCCGCCAATGCGCAGCGCCCCCTCGCCATAGGCACCGCCCAGCGTGATCAGCCCCGCCCGTGTGACCAGCGGCATCACCAGCATTCCCGAGGCCCGGGACGCAAGGTCCACGGTTTCGGGGAAATTGGCATACATGAATTCAAGCGCCGCATCGACGCGCCCGTCGATCCGCTGCCCGGCATCCGAGCCGATCTGGTTGCCGCAGGCCGAGACAAGGGCCGCGCCCCCGCCCATCACGATCATCCGCCGAGAAATCCCGCCCATCACACCTGCCTCCGCTGCCTCTGTGCCCGGGCGCGTTGGCGCGCCGCTTTGGGCCATGTTAGCGCGCGGGCGCGCCCCTGTCACCGCCGGGCTTGGGCTGCGGGCGGTCCTTCGCCGGGGCGGCGGCGGTTGCGGCCGGGGCGGAGAGGCGGGCAAGCTCCCGGGCGATGGCAAAGGCGCCCTTCATCCGCTCGGCTTCAGTGCTCCAGTCTCGTGCGATGACGATACGGTTGTCGCGCACCTTTGCCGCGCTGCCCTGGGCGTGAATGAACTCCACCAGCCCGGCAGGGTTGGCAAAGCGGTCGTTGTGAAACTGGATTGTCGCGCCCTTCGGCCCGCCGTCCAGCCGCGCGATGCCCGCCCGCTTGCACATCGTCTTGATGCGCACGACGTTCAGCAGCGTGTTCACCTCGCGCGGCAACGGGCCGAACCGATCGATCAACTCGGCGGCAAACCCCTCCAGCTCCACCTTCGAGGACAGCCCCGACAGCCGCCGGTAGAGACCCAGCCGCACATCCAGATCGGGGACAAAGGCATCAGGTATCAGCACCGGCACGCCCAGGTTGATGGCGGGGGCCCAGTCGTGATCCGTCTCCGACAGGCCCTCCAGCTCGCCCGACTTCATCCGGGTGATCGCGTCCTCCAGCATCGACTGGTAAAGTTCGAAGCCCACCTCGCGGACCTGTCCCGATTGTTCCTCGCCCAGCAGGTTGCCCGCCCCGCGGATGTCGAGGTCCTGGCTGGCGATGGTAAAACCCGCGCCCAGCGAATCGAGCGAGCCCAGAACCCGCAGCCGCTTTTCGGCTTGCGGAGTGAGGGGCGCGCGCGGCTTGGTGGTGAGATAGGCATAGGCGCGGGTCTTGGCCCGCCCCACGCGCCCGCGGATCTGATACAGCTGGGCAAGCCCGAACTGGTCGGCCCGCCACACCACCATCGTGTTCGCGGTCGGGATGTCGAGGCCCGATTCGATGATCG
Source organism: Paracoccaceae bacterium (assembly GCA_020832725.1). Classification (GTDB taxonomy): domain Bacteria; phylum Pseudomonadota; class Alphaproteobacteria; order Rhodobacterales; family Rhodobacteraceae; genus JAFIEC01. Next base: position 3,823 of record JAFIEC010000403.1, read on the forward strand.
TCGTGGCAAGAAGCACGTCGAACTGCCCGTCGTAGAACGTGTTCATCCGCTGATCGAGATCCCCGGCCGCCATCTGGCCATGAGCGGTCAGCACCTTCACCTCCGGCACATGGGTGGCGAGGAACTCCTCCATCTCGGGGATGTCCGAAATCCGCGGGACGACAAGGAAGGATTGCCCGCCGCGGTAATGCTCCCGAAGCAGCGCCTCGCGCACGGTCAGCGTGTCGAATTCCGAGACATAGGTGCGAATGGCCAGACGATCGACCGGCGGCGTGCCGATGATCGACAATTCCCGCACCCCGTTGAGCGACAGTTGCAGCGTGCGCGGAATCGGCGTCGCCGTCAGCGTGAGCACATGCACATCCGAGCGCAACTGCTTCAGACGCTCCTTGTGGGCGACGCCGAAATGCTGCTCCTCGTCGATGATCAGAAGGCCGAGATCACGAAAACGGATGCCCTTGGCCAGCAGGGCATGGGTGCCCACGACCACATCCACCGAGCCATCGGCCAGACCTGCCCGCGTCTCGGCGGCCTCGCGCGCGGGGACGAAGCGCGACAGTTGACGCAACTTCAGAGGAAATCCACGGAACCTTTCGGAAAAACTCCGAAAATGCTGGCGCGCCAAAAGCGTGGTTGGCGCAATCACCGCGACCTGAGCGCCGGTCATGGCGGCAACAAAGGCCGCCCGCATCGCCACCTCGGTCTTGCCGAATCCGACATCGCCGCAGATCAGACGGTCCATCGGGTTGCCCGAGGCCATGTCGGAAAGCACATCCTCGATCGCGGCGAGCTGGTCATCGGTCTCGGCAAAGGGGAACCGGGCGCAGAATTGCTCCCACGCGCCGTGCATCGGCTCGAACACAGGGGCGGTGCGCAGCGCGCGTTCGGCCGCGACCTGGATCAGCCGCTCGGCCATCGCGCGCACCCGCTCCTTCAGGCGTGCCTTGCGCGCCTGCCACGCGCCCGAGCCCAGCCTGTCGAGCAGCCCTTCCTCATGGCCATAGCGCGACAGCAGCTCGATGTTCTCCACCGGAAGATAGAGCCGGTCGCCGCCCGCATATTCCACAAGGAGGCACTCGTGGGGTGCGCCCAGGGCCGCGACGGTCTCCAGCCCCCGGTAGCGGCCGATGCCGTGTTCCACATGCACGACCAGATCCCCGGGCGAGAGGCTGGCGGCTTCGGTCAGGAAGTTCTCGGCCTTGCGCCTGCGGCGGGGCGCGCGGATCAGCCGGTCACCCAGCACATCCTGTTCCGACACCACCACCAGATCGGGTGCCTCGAAACCCTGCTCCAGCGGCCAGATCGCGCCGTGCACATGGTGCAACCCCCCCTTCGGAGCAGGGCGCAGGTCGGCCAGCGACGCGACCGGGAGAATACCGGGCAGGCCCGCATCCTCCAGCAGGCCCGACAGGCGCTCTCGTGCCCCTTCGGAGAACGACGCGATAACGACCGGGCGATCCTTGCGCAAGGCATCAAGATGTGCGCGCAGAGCATCGAAAAGATTTGTGTTTTCCGCCTGACGTTCGGGGGCAAAGTTGCGCCCCGGACGCGCGCCTGCATCCGTGACGCCAAAGCCCACGGGCTGGGGCAGCGCCGAGAAATGCACCACGCGCCGCCCCGCCAGCGCGTCGGCCAGCGCCGCCTCGTCGAGGTAGAGCTCTTCCGGCGGGCAAGGCTTGTAGGCGCTGTCCAGCCGGTCCCGTGCCCCCAGCGCCTCGCGCCGGGCGGCATATTGCTCGGAGATGCTCTCCCAGCGGGCGCGGTGGGCGGTCTCGCTGCGTTCGTCGAAATGGACGGGCGCCGTTTCGGGCAGATAGTCGAGAATGGTCTCCAGCCTTGCGTGGAAAAACGGCAGCCAATGCTCCAGCCCCGCATGCTTGCGCCCGGCGCTCACCGCCTCATAGAGCGGGTCGTCGCTGCCCGCCGCGCCAAAGGTCGCGCGATAGGCCTGCCGGAACCGTGCAATGGCGGGCGCATCGAGGATCACCTCCGAGACGGGAGCCAGCTCCACCCGATCCAGCCGCTCGGTGGTGCGCTGAGTCTCGGGGTCGAAGCGGCGCGCACCTTCCAGCACGTCTCCGAACAGATCGAGCCGTACCGGCCCGCCCGGCCCCGGGGGAAAGATGTCGATGATCCCGCCCCGGACGGCATAATCCCCCGGCTCTGTCACCGTGGGAGCGGGCGTGAACCCCATGCGCACCAGGAAGGCCCGCAGCGCGCCTTCGTCGATGCGCCCGCCCACGCGCGCGGTAAAGGCGGCATCGGCCAGCACCTCGCGGGCGGGCACGCGCTGGGTGACGGCGTTGAGCGTGCTGAGCAGCACGAACGGCCCCGGCAGGCCCTGCGCCAGCGCCTCCAGCGTGGCCAGGCGGGTGGCGGAGATGTCGGGGTTGGGAGAGGAGCGGTCATAGGGCAGGCAATCCCAGGCCGGGAAGGCGAGCACCGCCACGCC
>JAFIEC010000405.1 GCA_020832725.1 Paracoccaceae bacterium
CCCCATTCCGCGATGAAGGGGGCCCAGGCCACGCCCTCCACCCCCCAGCCCGCGCCAAGGACGAAGGCGACCGACAGCACGATGTTGGTGCCGTTGGTCACCAGCTGCAGCACCAGAAGCGCCCGTGTCCGCTCGACCGCGATCAGCCATCCGGTGACCGCATAGGCGGCGATGGCCGCAGGCGCAGACCAGATGCGGATGGACAGATAGCTGCGTGCGAGATCCTCCACCTCGGAGGGGGCGGGGGCGAGCAGGAACGCGCCCGCGAACAGCGGCACCTGAAGTGCGACGAACACAAGGCCGCCGCCCAGCCCCAGGACCAGCCCGCGCGAAAGCAGGGCCGCCACCTCGGCGTGTTCTCCGGCACCTGCGGCCTGGGCCGTCAGCCCGGTCATGCCCATGCGCAGAAAGCCGAACAACCAGTAGAGCATGGTCAGGATCGTCGCACCCAGCCCGACCGCGCCGATGGGGGCGGCCGCGCCCATCTGGCCGACCACTGCAGTGTCGACCAGCCCCAGCAGCGGTACGGTGAGGTTGGCCAGGACGATGGGAAACGCGATGCGCAGCACCCGGGCCGAAGACAGCACGCCCGGCCCGCCTGCCTCAGCGGGGGCGATGCTCATGGGCCGGGCGGCGGGTCGCGGCGCGGCATCAGAAAGGCCCCGCGGGCCGTGGCATGAGGCCGGTCGCGGTTGTCCTGCCAGGCCTCGACCTGGACCGAGGCATAGCGCCGTCCCGAACGGGCGACGCGGGCGCGGGCATAGGAATCGCGCGGCAGGCCGGAGCGCAGATAGTCCACGGTAAAGTCGATCGTCTTGGGCAGGCGGGGCAGGCCGAGGCCGTCGGCGACCTCCGGGGGGAGGCGGCCCGCCTCCATGTCGTCCCACAGATCGGCCCATGTCAGCCCGACCGTCGCCGTCACCTCCAGGAAGGCCGCAGTTGCCCCGCCATGCAGGGCAGGCAGGAACGGGTTGCCGATCAGCCGCTCGTCGAAGGGCATGATCGCGGTCAGCTCGTCCCCGCGCCTGTCGAACACGATGCCCAGGTGGCGGGCAAAGGGGATGGCCTCGACGAGGGTGCGCAGCAGGCCGTCGCGGCGCTGCTTGATGATCTGGACCGGTTCGGGGCGGCGGGCGTTCATGATGTGCGGAAGGGGCCGGAGGATTCGATCGTGAAGGCACCCGTGGCGATGGCCACCGGGCTGCCCTTGTCCTCATCGCTGGCGGTGGCGCGGACAAAGGCCACCGAACGCGTGACATGATGGCATTCGGCGCGGGCGGTGATGCGCTGACCGGGACGCGCCGCGCGCATGTAGTCGATCCGCAGATCGAGCGTGGCGGTCGCGGCGGGGCCGGAGGGGTGGCTCAACACTGCCGCGCCGCCGCAGGTGTCGAGCAGCGCCGAGACAGCGCCTCCGTGGATCACCCCCGTCTCGGGGTCGCCGACAAAGCGGGCGTCCCAGGGCATGGATATCTCTGCCACCCCTTCGCCGAGGCTGTCGAGGCGCATGCCCAGTTCGCGCGCCATCGGGATCGCCTCGATGAACTGGCGCGCGATGCGGGTGCTCTCTTCGGGTGACAGGGGCATGGCGCTGCTTTCGTCACATGTCTGGCGCGCCGGGGCCGGTGCCTGGTGCGGGCCCCCATAATCGCGCGGCCCGGCCCGTGCGCAAGGGGCAATCGCGCGGACGTTGCGGCATTGCCACGGATTGCGCGGCGCGGCTAGATTGCCCGTACGGGGAGAGGTGAATGACCGAGGAACGCCTGAGCCTGAAGGACATGTGCGCAAGGTTCGATGTGACCCCGCGCACCTTGCGCCATTACGAATACATCGAACTGCTCTCGCCGCTGCGCGCGGGGCGCGCGCGCCATTACGGCCCGCGCGAGATCGCCCGGATGACCCTGATCCTGCGGGGGCGGCGTTTCGGCTTCAGCCTCGAAGAGATCCGGCAATGGCTGGAGCTGTACGATGCCGACCCCGAGGGGCGTCTGCAGAAACAGGTCTGGATCGACGCGGCGGAACGCCAGATCGGGGAGTTGCAGGCGCGCCGCGCACAGCTGGACATGGCGATCCGCGATCTTGAGGCGCTGCGCGACCTTGCCCGGCGTTCGCTGGAGGAGGATTCCGACAGCGCCGGCAAGTGACGTTGCGTTCTTTTACGTAAACGTCACGAAACCCACTTGATCGGATCGCCATGCCCGCGCATCTGTGCTGCATGACCGGCGATACCGTACGCAGCACAGACCTGATGAGCATCCGCGAGATGTGCGCCGCCTTTGGCGTGACCCCGCGGACCCTGCGCTTCTACGAGGCCAAGGAGCTTCTGTTTCCTCAGCGCGACGGGCAGAAGCGGCTGTTCACCCGCCGCGATCGCGCCCGCCTGAAGCTGATCCTGCGGGGCAAGCGGTTCGGCTTCAGTCTGGAGGAGATCCGCCAGCTGCTGGACATGTATCGACCCGGCCCCGGCCAGCGCGCTCAGCTGGAGCGCACCTACGCGCTGGCACAGGCGCGCCGGGCGGAACTGATGCGCCGCCGATCCGACCTGGAGGCGGCGATCGCAGACCTCGACGAACAGATGCGCTGGGGAGAGCGGGTGATCGCCGCGCTCGGCCCGGCGCAGGCCGCCGAATGCGGCACGCCGCGCACGCATGACGCGACGCGGCCCGTTGAACAGACCGCGCCCGGGGGCGTGAAGGGGAGAGACCGATGCCAAGCTACACCGCACCTGTCCGCGACATGCAGTATGTCATCCACGATGTGCTGAACGCATCGGCGCTGGACATCGGGGGCTATGATGAGCTGGAGGCGGATTTCACCGGCGCCATCCTGGAGGAGGCCGGCAAGATCGCCTCGGAGGTGCTGGCCCCGCTGAATGCGGTCGGCGATCTGGAGGGCTGCCGGCTGGAAAATGGTGTGGTCTACACGCCGGCCGGTTTTCGCGAGGCCTTCGAGAAGCTCAAGGAGGGTGGCTGGCCCGGACTTGACTGCGATCCGGAATATGGCGGTCAGGGGATGCCCTATCTGCTGGGCACTGCGGTGGGCGAGATGTTCATCTCGGCCAACCTTGCCTTTGCCATGTACCACGGCCTGACCCATGGTGCCTATTCCGCCATCCATACCCACGGGACCGAGGAGCAGAAGCGCACCTATCTGCCCAGGCTCGTCTCGTGCGAATGGACGGGCACGATGAACCTGACAGAGCCCCATTGCGGCACCGATCTGGGGCTGATGCGCACCAAGGCAGAGCCGCAGGAAGATGGAAGCTACCTGGTCACGGGGCAGAAGATCTTCATCTCGGCGGGCGATCACGACATGGCCGAGAACATCATCCATCTGGTGCTGGCGAGGATCCCGGGCGGCCCCGAGGGGATCAAGGGGGTCTCGCTGTTCATCGTGCCCAAGTTCATCGTCGACGAAGACGGAAACCCCGGCGCGCGCAATGCGCTCTCGGTGGGCAAGATCGAGCACAAGATGGGCATTCACGGCAATGCCACCTGTGTGATGAACTATGATGGTGCCACCGGCTGGCTTGTGGGAGAGGCGCACAAGGGCATGCGGGCGATGTTCACCATGATGAACGAGGCGCGCATCGGCGTGGGGCTTCAGGGCCTCGCCCAGGCCGAGGTGGCCTATCAGAACGCACTGGCCTATGCCAAGGACCGCCTGCAGGGCCGGGCCGTCACGGGGGCCGCCCACCCCGATGGTCCGGCAGACCCGCTGATCGTGCATCCCGACATCCGGCGCAGTCTTCTGGCACAGAAAAGCTTTGTGGAGGGCTCGCGCGCCTTTGCCCTGTGGGGGGCCACGCTGATCGACCGCGCCCACCGCGAGGGCGATGCCGCCGCCGACGGGCTGGTGTCGCTGCTCACCCCGGTGATCAAGGGCTATCTGACCGACAAGGGCTTTGACATGACCATCCTGGCCCAGCAGGTCTATGGCGGGCATGGCTATATCGAGGAATGGGGCATGTCGCAATTCGCCCGCGACGCCCGCATCGCCATGATCTACGAGGGGGCCAACGGCATTCAGGCGCTTGATCTGGTGGGCCGCAAGCTGGCCGCCGATGGTGGCAAGCATGTCATGGCCTTCTTCGAGGAGATCAAGGGTTTCCTCAAGGCGCACAAGGAAGACGAGGCGCTGTCCGACGATATCATGGCCCCGCTCAAGGCCGCGTCGAAGGACCTGCAGGAGGCGGGCATGTTCTTCATGGCCGAGGGCATGAAGAACCCGAACGCCGCCCTGTCGGGAGCCTATGACTTCATGCACATGATGGGCGAGGTCTGTCTGGGCTACATGTGGGCGCGCATGGCGGTGGCAAGCACAAAGTCGCTGGCGGAGGGACGCGGCGATCCGGCCTTCCACAAGGCCAAGCTGACGACAGCGCGCTATTTCATGGCGCGGGAATTGCCCTCCACCGCGCTGCATCTGGCGCGGATCCGCTCGGGTGCGGCACCGGTGATGGAGCTGGAAGAGGCAGCGTTCTGAGGCGGCGGGGATGAAACGCCCTCAGCGTCGCATCCCGCAGCCGCCGCTGGCGCTGAGCGATCCGGCGCGGCGGCGGCTCAGGGGGCTGGCGCGCACCCACGGCCTGAGCGAAGGTGCCGCACTCTCGGCGCTGCTGGAGGTGCTGGACCGGCTTGGGCCTGCACACAGGCTGGAGCGGGCTCTGGCCCGGGCCGCGCGCGAGAGCCAGGCCCGGCCGACGGGGCCGGGCGAAGATGCCGCGGGCACAGACCCGCAGGGAGGGTGAGATGACCATACGCCTGCATTGCTTTGGCGAATCCGGCAATTCCTACAAGGCCGCGCTGACCTACCGGCTGACCGGCCTCGACTGGGAACCGGTCTTTGTGGATTTCTTCAACGGTGCCGCAAGGTCGCCCGAATTTCGCGCCCTGAACCCGATGGGCGAGGTGCCTGTGGCCGAGGAGGGGGGGCGCGTGCTCACCCAGTCGGGTGTCATGCAGATAGAGGCGGCCGAGCGCACGGGGCGGCTGATCTGGCGCGACGAGGCCGAGCGCGCCGAGGTGCTGCGCTGGCTGTTCTGGGACAATCACAAGATGTCCTCACAGGCCGGCATCACACGGTTCCTGATGAATTTCGTGCCCGAGGAGAAGCGCCCGGCCGAGGTGATCGGTTTCATGCAGGGGCGTCTTCGGGCGGCGCTGGGCACGCTGGAAGGGGCGCTTTCGGGCCGTGACTGGCTGGTAGGCGATGGCCCCACAATCGCCGATATCGCCTGCTGCGGCTATCTCTATTACCCCGAGCCCTATGGCTTCGACCGGGCCGAGTGGCCGGCCATCGACGCATGGCTGGACCGGATCGCGGCGCAGCCCGGATGGGCCCATCCCTATGACCTGATGCCCGGCAACCCCGCCGACCGGGCCTGACAGAGGAGGAGACGACATGACCGAGGACGCCTTCATCTATGATGCCGTGCGCACCCCCCGCGGCAAGGGCAAGGCCGACGGCAGCCTGCACGAGGTGCCCGCGGTGCGGCTGTCGGCCCAGGTTCTGGACGATATCGCCCGCCGCAACGGCCTGTCGGGCCATGTGGTCGAGGATGTGATCTGGGGCAACGTCTCCCAGATCGGAGAGCAGGGTGCCTGTCTGGCCCGGTCTGCGGTTCTTGCATCGGGACTGGACGAGCGGATCCCCGGAGTGTCGATCAACCGCTTCTGCGCCAGCGGGCTGGAGGCGGTGAACATGGCCGCCAACCAGGTGCGCGGCGGGGCGGGGGATGCCTATATCGCGGGCGGTGTCGAGAGCATGAGCCGCGTGCCCATGGGGTCGGATGGCGGCGCGATCGCCGTCGATCCGCAACTGGCGATGAAGACCTATTTCGTGCCGCAGGGCATTTCGTCGGACATCATCGCCACGAAATACGGCTTTTCCCGCGATGATGTGGATTCCTACGCGGTGGAAAGCCAGAAGCGCGCGGCCCGGGCCCGCGACGCGGGGCGGTTCGTCTCGGTGACCACGGTACGCGATGTCAACGGCCTGCCCATCCTCGAGACCGACGAGATGATCCGCGAATCCACCGACATGCAGAGCCTTGGTGCGCTGAGGCCCTCGTTCAAGGAGCAGGGCGAGGTCATGCCGGGCTTTGATGCCGTTGCCCTGATGAAATATCCCGAGCTCGAGCGGATCGAGCATGTGCACCATGCCGGCAATTCGTCGGGCATCGCGGATGGCTCTGCCGCCGTCCTGATCGGCAACCGCGCCTTTGGAGAGCGTCACGGGCTGAAGCCCCGGGCCCGCATCCGTGCCACCGCCAAGATCGGCACCGACCCCACCATCATGCTGACCGGCCCGGTGCCCGTGACCGAAAAGATCCTGCGCGACAGTGGCATGAGCATCGGCGACATCGACCTGTTCGAGGTGACCGACGCCTTTGCCAGCGTGGTCCTGCGCTTCATGACCGCCTTCGACGTGGACCACGACAAGCTGAACGTGAACGGCGGCGCGATCGCCATGGGTCACCCGCTGGGGGCGACGGGGGCCATCATTCTGGGCACCCTGCTGGACGAGCTGGAGCGCACGGGCAAGGGCACCGGCCTTGCGACGCTGTGCATCGGTTCGGGCATGGGCGCGGCCACAATCATCGAGCTGGTCTGATGCCCCGGCTGGATATCACGGCGGCCCCGGTCAGGACCGGTTCGATCTATCCCGGGCCCTATGCCGCGCGTATGGCCGGCAGGACTTCGCACAGGCTGGGCGATCTCGCCGGGCTCACGCAGTTCGGCGTCAATATCGTCACGCTGGAGCCGGGGGCGTTGGCCTCGCTTCGTCACTGGCACCTGAACGAGGACGAATTCGCCATCGTCCTGTCGGGAGAGCTGGTTCTGGTGGAGGACACGGGCGAGACCGAGATGCGCCCGGGCGATTGCGCGGCCTGGAAGGCGGGTGTTCCTGTGGGTCATCACCTGGTCAACCGCAGCTCCGAGGTGGCGAGCTTTCTGGTCGTGGGCACCCGCGCCCCCGCCGAGATCGCCACCTATACCGAGGTGGACATGATCATGCATCTCGAGGGCGGAACGCCCCGATTCACCCATCACGACGGCAGCGAATGGCGCGAACCGCGCGACCTCGCGCCAAGGGAGACATGAAATGAGCGAATTTCACTATGAACGCGGCGATGACGGTGTCGCCATCATCACCTGGGACGTGCCCGGGCGCAGCATGAACGTCATGTCCCTAGAGGGCTTTGCCGAGCTCGACGCGCTGATCGACCGCGCGCTGGGCGACGACAGCATCAAGGGGATCGTCATCACCTCGGCCAAGAAGGATTTCGCGGGCGGGATGGACCTCAACGTGCTGGCCCGCATGCGCGACGAGGGCGGCGAGAACCCGGCCGGCGCGCTGTTCGACGGGATCATGGCGATCCACGCCATCCTGCGAAAGATCGAGCTGGCGGGCATGGACCTCAAGACACGGAAGGGCGGCAAGCCGGTGGCCGCAGCCCTTCCGGGCACTGCGGTCGGTATCGGCTTCGAGATACCGCTGGCCTGCCATCGTGTCTTTGCCGCGGACAATCCCAAGGCCAAGATCGGCCTGCCCGAGATCATGGTCGGCATCTTCCCCGGCGCGGGCGGGACCACGCGTCTGGCGCGCAAGCTGGGCGCGATGGCTGCGGCCCCCTATCTGCTGGAGGGCAAGCTGCTGGCCCCGGCCAAGGCCGCCTCGGCCGGGCTGATCGACGAGGTGGTGCCCGCCGGCGAACTGCTTGCCCGCGCGCGCGCATGGGTGCTGGAGGCCGCGCCGGCCGATCTGGTGAAGCCGTGGGACCAGAAGGGCTACAAGATGCCGGGGGGTGCGCCCTATCACCCGTCGGGTTTCCTGACCTTCGTGGGTGCCAGCGCCATGGTCCATGCAAAGACACAAGGGGTCTATCCTGCCGCAAGGGCGCTTTTGTCGGCGGTCTACGAAGGTGCGCTGGTGCCCTTCGACACCGCCCTGCGGGTCGAGGCGCGCTGGTTCACACATGTGCTGATGAATCCCTCCTCGGCCGCGATGATCCGCTCGCTCTTCCTCAACAAGGAGGCGCTGGAGAAGGGGGCCGTGCGCCCCGATGGCGTTCCCGACCAGAAGGTGCGGCGGCTGGGCGTGCTGGGGGCGGGCATGATGGGCGCGGGGATCGCTCATGTCTCCGCCATGGCCGGGATCGAGGTTGTCCTGCTCGACCAGAGCCAGGAGGCCGCCGACCGTGGCAAGGCCCATTCCGAGGGGCTGCTCGACAAGGCGATGAAGCGCAGCCGCATGACCGAGGAGAAGAAGGCGGAAGTGCTGGCCCGTATCACGCCGGACACCGATTACGGCGCTCTTCGGGGCTGTGACCTGATCGTGGAGGCCGTGTTCGAGGATCCGGGCATCAAGGCGGATGTGACCCGCGCGACGCTGGCCGAGGTGGACGAAGACTGCATCTTCGCCACCAACACGTCCACCTTGCCGATCACCGATCTGGCCCGTGCCTCCGACCGGCCCGAGGATTTCATCGGCATCCACTTCTTCAGCCCGGTGGACCGGATGCTTCTGGTGGAGATCATCCGCGGCGAGAAGACGGGCGACAGGGCCGTGGCCAAGGCGCTGGATTTCGTGCGCCAGATCCGAAAGACGCCGATCGTGGTGAATGATGCCCGCTTCTTCTATGCCAATCGCTGCATCATCCCCTACGTCAACGAGGGCGTGCGGATGATCTCCGAAGGGGTGGAGCCGGCGTTGATCGAGAATGCGGCGCGTCTGATGGGCATGCCGCTCGGGCCGCTGCAGCTGACCGACGAAACCTCGATCGATCTTGGCGTCAAGATCGCCAAGGCAACCAGGGAGGCGCTCGGCAATGCCTATGACAGCGGCGCCGACGAGGTGCTGTTCGCCCTGTTCGACGAGGGGCGGCTGGGGCGCAAGTCCAAGGCGGGGTTCTACGCCTATGACGAGGCCGGCAAGCGCCAGGGCCTGTGGCCGGGACTGCGCGACCGCTGGCCGCCCGCCGCCGAGCAGCCCGCGCTGGAAGACGTCAAGCACAGGCTGATGTTCACACAGGCGCTGGAAGCCGTCCGCGCGCTGGAGGAGGGGGTGCTGACCGACATCCGCGAGGGCGATGTGGGCGCGATCCTGGGCTGGGGCTTTGCGCCCTGGTCGGGCGGGCCCTTCTCGTGGTTCGACATGATGGGCGCGGGCCAGGTGGTCGCCATCTGTGACCGGCTGCAGGCCGCCCACGGCGACCGCTTTGCCGCCCCGGCATTGCTGCGCGAGATGGCCGAGCGCGGCGAGAGCTTCTACGGGCGTTTCGCGCCGGAGGCGCGAGCTGCCTGAGCCGCGCCGGAGGCGCGCGGGCTTTCCGGCCCGCCCGGCTCCGGGGGGGCCGGTGCGGGGGGCGGCGCTGCGCAGCCCGCG
>JAFIEC010000406.1 GCA_020832725.1 Paracoccaceae bacterium
GCGCGGGCCTGTCCGGGCAATGCGCCGTGTTCGTGCTGTCCGACACCGCCGGCCGGGACGAACGCCTCCTGGAGCGACGCCTCTTTGCCGGGCTTGAGGGGGTGAGCTACCGCAACCGCTTGCAGAACGCCGGACGAAAGCCGGGCAATATCGCAGAGTGGATCGATCGCGAAGGCGCGCATTTCGAGACGATGGCCGTGCTTGACGCCGACAGCCGCATGAGTGCTGCGCGGCTGGCGCAGCTTCTGGCGCGGATGGATGCGGAGCCGCGTCTGGGGCTGCTGCAATCGGGTATCCGGCTGGTGCCCGGCCGCTCCCGACTGGCGCGGCTTCAGCGGCTTTCGGCGCGACTGACCGGGCCCGGCTTTGTGCACGGCTTTGCCCGCTGGACGGGAGATGCCGGCAATTACTGGGGTCACAACGCGCTGATCCGGGTCGCGGCCTTTGCCGATCATGCCCGCCTGCCGCGATTGAGCGGTCGCCCGCCCTTTGGCGGCGATCTCTTGTCCCACGATTTCGTGGAGGCCGCGTGGCTGCGCCGGGCCGGATGGCTGGTCGAGGTGGCACCTGAAAGCCGGGGCAGCTTCGAGGAAGCACCAGAGACCATGGGCGAGTTGCATCGTCGTGACCGGCGCTGGGCGCAGGGCAACCTCCAGCATCTGCGCGTCATCGGCGCGCGCGGGCTGCATCCGGTCAGCAGGCTGCATTTCGCAAGCGGGCTTCAAAGCTATCTCTCCGCCCCCTTGTGGCTGGGGCTGGTGGCGCTCTTCGCCTCGGGCGCGGTGCGGCCCGGGGCGCTGGCCGGGCTGACCGTGCTTCTGGTCGCCGCGGCCCTGCTGGTGCCGAAACTTGCGGGGCTTGCCTTTTGGCATGCACGACTCGGCCCCCGCCACGATCGGGCGCGCCGCCTGTTGCGTCGGGCGGCATTGGGCGAGCTTGCGCTGTCCTCTGCGCTTGCGCCGCTGATGATGTGGCGCCAGAGCTTGGCCGTCGCGGCCGTGCTGGCGGGGCAGGATTGCGGATGGAAACGCGCGGGCCCGCGCCGCAGGCCGCTGTTGCCCGGCGGCGTGGGCGAGGCGATGGTCGGCGTCGGCTTGCTCACCCTTGCCGGGCTGGGCGCTGCGGGGGGCGGAGCCCTCGCCGTGGTGATTGTGCTGCCGGTTGCGGGGCCCCTTCTCGCAGCTCCCCTTCTGACCAGGTGGTTCGATGCGGAACCCGCGCCCGCGCTGCCCGTCGAGGCCCGGGCGATGGCGCTTGGCAAGGCGTGAGCATGGCCGACGCCGCCCGTATCGCGCGCTATTACAATCAGAATACGCGGCGCTTTCTGGCCATGGGCGGAAGCGGTGCGGCGCTTGCGATTCACCGCCCGCTCTGGGGCCCGGGCGTGCAGGATGCCGCCGGGGCTGCCGGTTATGTCAACGAGGTGATCGCCCGCCTTGCCGAGGCCGCGCTTGGCGGCCCGCCCGGGACGGTGCGCGATCTGGGCTGCGGGGTGGGGGGCAGCATGCTGCATCTCGCCGCGAAATGGCCCGTGGCCCGGCTGGATGGCGTGACGCTAAGTGCCACGCAGGCCGCGCTGGGCGGGGCCGAGGCGGCACGGCGCGGCCTCGCTTCGCGCATCTCGCTGCGCCACGGTGACTTTCTGCTGCCCCCGTCCGGGCGGGCCGAACTTGTCCTGGCGATCGAGTCGCATGTACATGCCCCCTCGGCCCGCGCCTTCATGGCGGCGGCAGCTGCACAACTTGCGCCCGGCGGTGTGCTGGTGGTTGTCGATGACATGCTGGCCAGCCCCGAGGCCGAGGTGAGTGCGCGCGGGCGCGCGCGGGTTTCGGCCTTTCGCCGTGGCTGGCATCTGGGGCATGTGCCAACGCCTGAGCAGCTGCAGCAAGAGGCGGCGCGGCTGGGTCTTGCGCGCGTGGCCCGACAGGACCTGACGCCATTGCTTGGACTGGACCGGTTTCGCGACCGGGCGCTGCGTCTGGCCGGGCCTTTGGCCGATGCCCTTGGGCTTGCGCGCTGGCCCATCTTTGCGAACATGATCGGAGGTAACGCGCTGAACGCGGCCTATCGGGCCGGAGAGATGCGCTATGTCGCGCTGGCGTGGAGGGCGCGGGAATGACGCTGATGGACCGTCGCGCGGTTCTGGCGGGGCTGTCGGGGCTGGCCGCCCTTGCGGGGGTGCCGCTGCGGGCCGACGGCGGTGGGGAAGCCTCGCTGATCGCCCGCGCCCGGGATCTGGCGGCGCGGCCATGGCAGCGGCCAGAAGCGTCGCTGCCGCCCCCTTTCGATGCGCTGGGCTATGATTCCCATCGGGGCATCCGCCCGCGCGCAGGCGGGGCGGGGCGCATCGGTCTGGGCGGAGAGATGGAGGCTGCGCTGTTGCCGCCCGGCTGGCTGTTCTCGACCCCGGTGGAGGTGGTCCTGCCCGGTGCCGCGCGACCGGTCCCGTTCTCGCCCGACCTGTTCGATTTCGACCCCCGCTATTTCGAGGGGCCGCCCCCGGCGGGAGAGATTGCGGGCGCGGGGTTTTCGGGGCTGCGCATCACCGCGCCCCTGAACCGCAGGGGCGCCATGGACGAAGTGCTGGTGTTTCAGGGTGCCAGCTATTTTCGCGCCCTGGGCCGGGGGTCGGTCTATGGGCTGTCGGCGCGTGCCCTGGCAATGGGAACCGGGGGGGCCGCACCCGAGGAGTTCCCCGAGATCGTGCGCATCGAGCTTGACGGTGTGGATGGCGCGGGGCGTTTGCATCTCGGCGCGCTGGTAGACAGCCCCTCGGCCGCTGCGGCCTTTCTCGTGCAGATGTCGCCGGGGGATGTCACCAGCATGGAATGCGCGCTGCACCTCTTTCCCCGGGTGCGGCTGCATGAGGCGGGCATCGCGCCGCTGACCTCCATGTTCTTCTTCGGCCCGCTCGGCCCGGCCTTTGCCGACGATTTCCGGCCCGCCGTGCATGACAGCGACGTTCTGTGGATGCGCAACGGAGCGGGCGAGGTGCTCTGGCGGGCGCTTGCAAACCCTGCGGGCCTGCAGATGGCGGCCTTTGCCGACAATGCCCCGCGGGCCTTTGGCCTCTTGCAGACGCCGCGCACCTTTGACGCCTACAGGGATGCCGAGGCGGCCTATCATCGCAGGCCCCACGCATGGGTGGAGCCGTTGGGCAACTGGGGGACGGGCGCGGTTCATCTGCTGGAGATCCCCACGAACGACGAATACGCCGACAACATCGTGGCGTTCTGGCGCCCCGAGCAGCCGCTGGAGGCCGGCGAGGCCTATCGCTTCGACTATCGGCTGAACTGGTCCGCCACCGCCCCGCCTGCGGGAGCGCCCCTCGTTCCCCTGCGCAGCGCCAGCGGGCTGGAGCCGGTGGAGCGCCGCGGGCGGCTGTTCGTTCTCGATTTCGCGAGGGCGGACGGGGGCGGGGCCGTCGATGTGCCGGGCGCACGGCTGGAGGTCTCGGTTCCCGGCGGTGGCGGCAGCGTCACGGGCGAGGCGGTCTATGCGGTTCCCGAGGCCGGGGTCCTGCGCGCCAGTTTCGTGTTCGAACCCGGCCCGGGTGTCGAAGTGGCCGAGCTGCGGGCGATACTGCGCGACGTGGATGGGGCACCGCTGTCGCCGGTATGGCTCTGGCGCTGGACCCCGCCCCGTGGCGGGGGCGTCTAGCCGCGCGCTCTCAGCGCAGAAAGCCCATCGCGTAGTCGACCGAGACCTGCGCCTCGTCAAGATGCGCTGCCAGTCGGGCGGGGTCAGGGCCCCTTCCGGGGGCGGTCCCCGTCTCCTCGGCCGCGATGCCTCCCGTGATGAAGAGGCAATCGAGGTCCTCGGCCAGCGCGCCCTGCACATCGGTGCGCAGCCCGTCGCCAAGGCAGAGAATGCGCGCATCCGGGACAGGTGCCCCCGCCACTGCTGCCAGCCTGCGACGGGCAAGATCATAGATCGGGGCATGGGGCTTGCCGAAATAGAGGCTTTCGCCGCCCATCTCCTCGTAGGCTGCGGCAAGGGCCCCGGCGCAGAAGATGCGTTTGTCGGCCACGTCCACGACGATGTCGGGGTTGGCGCAGAGCAGCTTGAGCCCGCGCACCTTGGCATGCAGCAGCGTGGCCCGATAATCGGCCGGTGTTTCGGTCATGTCGTCGAAGAGGCCGGTGCAGACGATGCCGTCGGCCTCGCCCAGTGTAACGCGACGGATGTCGCGCCGTTCCGGCAGGTCGGCGGGAATGTCGGCAAAGAAGCTCTCGTCGCGTGGGGGGCCGATATGGTGAACGGCCTCTCCCACCACGCCCGCGAACATCCCCGCCTGCGCGGCATCTCCCGATGAGGCGATGTCATGCCAGATGTGGCGCGGTGTTCCCATCCGATCAAGCTGCCGCGCGACGGAATCGCGCGGGCGGGGCGAGTTGGTCAGCAGGATGACATGCCCGCCGCGCGCCGCGAATCGCTCCAGCGCCGCCACGGCCTCGGGGAAGGGGGCCACACCGTTGTGCAGACACCCCCAGAGATCGCAGAACAGCGCGTCGTAGCCCGAGGCGATCTCGTCGAGCGACTGGATGATGCTTGTCACCTGCGCTGCCTCAGAGGGTGAGCGCAGGCACGATCTGCTTCTTGCGGCTCATGATTCCCGGCAGCACGACACTGTCGCCGGTGACGCTGGCACCAAAGCTCTTTTCGGCCAGCTGGCGCACCAGATCGTTGGGCACCAGCAGCGTTGCCTCCTCCCGCAGGATGTCGATGACGAAGAGCAGGACCTGGTCTACCCCGTCTTCGGCGGCGACCGCCTTCATGCTGTCGATCAGGCTGTCCTTGCGGTCGAGCACGATGGCGGGGGATGTCGTCTCCAGAACGCTCACGCGGAAGGAGGTGCCCGCCACCTCGTATTCCTTGCTGTCCATGCGCAGAAGCTCGGCGTCGGAAAAGGCCGAGACATCGGATTTCGCGGCAAACATTTCGGCGGCGTAGTCCGGGATCACGATATCCAGTTCCACCGCCAGCTTTTCTGCAAGCGCCTTGTCAACCGGCGTGGTGGTCGGAGAGCGGAATTCGAGCGTGTCCGAGAGGATGCACGACTGCATCAGTCCCTTTATCGCGTCAGGCATGCGCGTGGCGTCGGGCCCCATCAATTCGTGCAGCAGCGTGGCGGTGCAGGCCACGGGGCGGACGGTGATCTCGATCGGCCCCTTCGTCTCCAGCCCGCCCACCAGCTTGTGGTGGTCGATGATGGCGCGGATATCGGCCGAGTTGATCCCCTCGGGCAACTCGGCGGGATTGTTGGTGTCCACGATCACCACCGGCGCGCCCGGTTCCAGCGGCGGCAGCAGTTCGGGCTTTGCGAGACCCCAGCGCTTCAGCACAAAGGCGGCCTCGGTGTTCGGCTCGCCAAGCAGGGCGGGCGCGGCCTTGTCGCCGCGGATTTCGTCGAGATACCAGGCCCAGATGATGGCAGAGCCGGTGGCGTCGGTGTCGGGGGCCTTGTGGCCGAAAACCCTGATCATGTCGCGTCCTTCGTGATGGGCGGTCGCGGCGGCTTATAGGCGGAGGTGGCGTGTTTGTCACCTGTTGCCAGGGCACTTGTCGCCTGTTGCGGCGGCATTTGTCCGACCCCTGTTGACACGCCCCCGCGACTTGCCTATCTGCCGCTCGTTAGCACTCGGTTCAAGTGAGTGCTAAAGTAATGCAACTGGAACCTAGGGAGCGTTCTCAGATGGCTTTCAAACCCCTGCACGATCGCGTTCTCGTGCGCCGCGTCGAAGGCGAGGCGAAGACCAAGGGCGGGCTGATCATTCCTGACACCGCCAAGGAAAAACCCGCCGAAGGCGAGATCGTGGCTTGCGGCGAAGGCGCCCGCAAGGACTCGGGCGAGCTGATCGCCATGGCGGTCAAGGCTGGCGACCGCGTGCTGTTCGGAAAATGGTCGGGCACCGAGGTGACGATCGACGGCGAAGAGCTGCTGATCATGAAGGAAAGCGACATCCTCGGCATCATCGAGTGATCGCGACGCTTTCCGAAATACGAGATCGAAGGAGCTGAAACATGTCTGCCAAAGACGTAAAGTTCGATACCGACGCCCGCAACCGCATGCTGCGCGGCGTCAACATCCTGGCCGATGCCGTCAAGGTGACGCTGGGCCCCAAGGGCCGCAACGTCATCCTCGACAAGAGCTTTGGCGCGCCCCGGATCACCAAGGACGGCGTGACCGTCGCCAAGGAGATCGAACTCGAGGACAAGTTCGAGAACATGGGCGCCCAGATGGTCCGCGAAGTCGCATCGCGCACCAATGACGAGGCGGGCGATGGCACCACCACGGCCACCGTTCTGGCCCAGGCCATCGTGCGCGAAGGCCTCAAGTCGGTTGCTGCCGGCATGAACCCGATGGACCTCAAGCGCGGCGTCGATCTGGCCGTCTCCAAGGTCGTGGCCCGCATCCGCGAGATGTCGCGCCCCGTGAACGACAGTGACGAAGTCGCACAGGTCGGGACGATCTCGGCCAATGGCGAGGCCTCCATCGGCCGTCAGATCGCCGACGCGATGCAGAAGGTCGGCAACGAGGGTGTCATCACCGTCGAAGAGAACAAGGGCATGGAGACCGAGGTCGAGGTCGTCGAGGGCATGCAGTTCGATCGCGGCTACCTCAGCCCCTACTTCATCACCAACCCCGACAAGATTGTGGCCGAGCTTGAGGATGCCTACATCCTGCTGCACGAGAAGAAGCTCT
>JAFIEC010000407.1 GCA_020832725.1 Paracoccaceae bacterium
CCGCGCATATCGGCCCGGTAGACCACCGGCACGCCGGGTGCCACCCTGTCCGAGGGGTTGGTGATCACCTGCGCGCCCGCCGACAGGCCCGCGCGGATTTCGGCCCTCGTCTCGGTGCGCCGGCCCGGCTCCACCTCGCGCAGGACCGCGATGCCCGCCTCCGCCTCGTAGACGGCCCAGCCCTCGCCCCGGCGGAACAGCGCGCTCAGCGGAACCGAGACGATGTCCTCTCCCTGCCATTCCACCACCCGCACGAAGACGCGGAAGGCATGGCCCAGCCCCTCGCGGCCCTCGGGCGGGGTCTCGAGGTCGAGGACGGCCCGCACCCGCTGCTCCTCGATGCCCAGCGCCGAGACACGGGTAAAGGCGGCCGGCTCGATCTCGCGCAGTCGGGCCTGCAGAACGCCCTCGCCCCCCCAGCGTTCCACCCGTGCCACAGCGCCTGCGCGCAGGCGCCCGGCGTCGGTGGACCGCAGGTCCACCACGATCTCCAGATCGTCCGGCCGCCCGATCTCCATCAGGGGCGTGCCCGGCGACACCATGCGCGCGCTGGCATTTGCAAGGCTGAGGACATGGCCGCGGACCGGCGCGGTCAGACTCATGCAGCAGGCCTCGGCCCCCGGACGGGCCGGGGCGTCGCCCCCGGCGGTGGGCCCGATCAACATGGCCCGCTGACGTTCCAGCGAGCTTTCGCGCAACGCCAGTTCGGCAAGGGCCGCTTCCAGTTGCGCCTGTTTGCTCAGCCGGTCGAGGCGGGCGCGCTCCATGTCGGCCTCCGGCAGGCTGCCCCGGGTATAGAGCCGCTCCAGCCGCTCTTCCTGTGCCTCCGACAGCGCAAGCGCGGTGCGGGCGGCAGAGGCATTTGCACGGGCGAGGTCCATCGCCGCCTCGGCCTCGCGCACCGCCGCCTCGGCCTGCAGGCGCGAGCGGGCATCGAGAAAGGCGGGCTCTCCCGGCTCGATCAGCGCCACCACCGTCTCTCCGGCAACCACGGCCTGTCCCACCGTCACCGGAGAGCGCAGCACCCGCCCCGCCACCGGAGCGGACACCTCGAAGATGTCGCGGATGCGGGTGGTGCCCTCGGCATTCACCGTCACCTCCAGCGCCCCCCGCGTCACTTCCGCCAGATCCACCGGCACCGGCTGGGGCCGAAGCGCCAGCCAGCCCAGCCCGGCGGCGGCGGCCAGCGCCACCACACCCACGACGATACCCGTTCTGGAAAATGCCATGATCTACTCCCGCGTCTTCATCACCGCGACAAGGTCGAACCGATCGATCCGCCTGCGCACCACCAGCGCCGAGGCCGCGGCGGCGGCGGCGACCGTCAGCCCAGACTGGATCAGCGTGCCCCTCCCGATCACCACCGGAAAGGAATAAAGGTCGGTGGACATCGAGGCCGCCAGCCAGTGGGCCACCCCCGCACCCATGGCGAAACCCAGCGGAATGGCAAGCGCCGTGAGCAGCGCAAGCTCGGCCATCAGAACAACCGAGACCTCGCCCCGGGTAAAGCCCAAGATGCGCAGCCCCGCCAATTCCCGCGCCCGCTCCGAAAGCTGGATACGGGCCGCGTTATAGGCCACCCCGACCACGATCAGCGCGGCGAGTATGGTGGCGATGACGATGCTGACACCCGCGCTTTCGGCGAGGGTGTCGTCGAAGGACTGGCGCACCTGCGTCCACAGCGTCACCTCGGCCAGCCCCGGCAGGCGCTTGACCTCGTCATAAAGCGCATCAAGCTGCGCCGCATCCAGCCGGACATGCACCGCCGAGACCTGCGGCGCCTGCCCCAGAAGCGCGTTCAGCGCCTCGAAATCCATGAACGCGCCCATGCCGAAATACTGCGTGATCAGCCCGGTCACCGGCACCTCGTGGACCGCGCGCGTTCCGGTGAGGATTTCCAGCGTCACGGCATCGCCCTCGGCCACGCCCAGAATCCCGGCCAGACGGCGTGACAGCACAAGCCCCTGCCCGGGCAGCAGCACCTGGTCGCTGTCGGCATCCAGCACGCGCGACAGGTCCGCCCCCGCCCGCGGCCCCTCCACCGCGACAAGGCGGCTGTGCTGCCCGGCGCGAACCCGCGCGGGCACCGACAGCACGCCCTCGGCGACCATCACCCCGGGCAGACGCGCCACCTCTTCCTCGGCGATCAGGGGGCGCGGCATGGACAGGGTGAGGGTCGCATCCTGCCGGTTGGCCTGAAAGAAAGCCGTCTCGAGAACCTCGTCGATGGCGTCGAACATGAACAGCGAGGCCACCATCACCGCGCAGGAGGCGGCAAGGCCCAGGGTGGTCATGCCCGCCCGCACCGGCCAGCGCACCAGATTGCGCACCACCATCAGCACCGTCTGGCGCAGGCCCATCAGCGCCAGCACACGATCGAGCAGGCCGCGGCGAAAATGCGTGGGCGCAGGCGGCGACATCGCCACGGCAGGGGCCAGCGCCAGCACCCGCCGCACCGCCAGCGCCGCCCCCGCGACCGTCGTGGCCAGCCCGGCAAAAGCCGCCAGTGCATAGACCTGAAGCTGCTGGACGAACAGCAGGAACGGAAAGTCGAAATAGATCTGATAGATCGCGGCCATTCCGCGCGCGCCCCATGTCCCGAAGGCCCAGCCCAGCGCAACGCCCACCGCGCCGATCAGAAGGGCCAGCTTGACGTAATGCCACCCGATCTCGCCCGGGCCAT
>JAFIEC010000007.1 GCA_020832725.1 Paracoccaceae bacterium
GGGCCGGGCTGCGCCGGGCGCAAGCGTCGCGCCTTGCGCCGCCCGGCACGGGATGCGACAGTGTACCGCCCCATTCGGCTGGCCCCATGTCCCGAAAGCCCTTTCTCCTTTATGACCACTCGCCCGCGCAGATCGGGCTGGCGCTCTCGCTCGGCCTTGCCGGCGGGCTGGTGGCCGCATGGCTTGGGCTTCCGCTACCGCTTCTGCTGGGGGCGCTGCTGGTCATCGGCATTGTCGCGGTGCTGGACTGGCGGCCTTTCGGCATCCGGCCCGCCATTCCGCAAAAGGTGCGCATGGCCACCATTCCCGTGATTGGCGTGGCCATCGGCAGTTCGCTCACCCCCGAGGTGGTGGCGCAGATGTCGGGCTGGCTGCCCAGCCTCGCGCTCATGGTGCTGTTCGTGCCGCTGGCCCATGCCATCGGCTTTGTCATCTACACCTGGCTGGGCGGCGTGGATCGGGCCACCGCCTATTTCGCCTCCATGCCCGGCGGCCTGCTGGAAGCGCTGGAGATGGGCGAGCGTCACGGGGCCGACATGGCCATGCTGACGCTTCTGCAATTCCTGCGGCTGATCCTGTGCATCGTGGCGGTGCCGATCATCTTTGCCTTTGTGCTTGGCGGCCCGGTGGGCAGTGCGGCAGGTGTCACATTGCAGGGTGCCGATCTGCCCGTCAGCCTGCTCGATGTCGCGCTGCTTCTGGGTGCGGGCATCCTCGGGGCCTGGGGCGGCATCCGCCTGGGCGTGCCGGCGGGTATCCTGACCGGGCCGCTGCTGCTGAGCGGTGTGCTGCATGCGACAGGCATGACCCATGTGCCGCCGCCCTTCTGGGTGATTGCGATCGCACAATGGATCATGGGGGTGGGTCTGGGCGCGCGGTTCGCGGGGCTGCCACGCTCGGCGCTGCCCCGGGCGATGGGCCTTGCGATCCTGTCAACCGGCGCAAGCCTCGCCCTGGCGGGGGGGGCGGCACTGCTTCTGGCGGGGGCGATCACGGAAAAGCCCCAGGCGGTGATTCTCGCCTTCGCGCCCGGCGGCGTCTCGGAAATGTCGCTGGTGGCGATTTCGCTGCAGGTCGGGGTGGTGTTCGTGGCGACCCACCACCTTGCCCGGATCGTGCTGGCAATCGGCGTCGCGCAAATCTTCCTGCGCTATGTCCTGCCCCCTCCCCCGCCGCCGCCCGCCGACAAGACCTGACACGCGCTGCCGCCCCGGCCCTCAGGCTGCCAGCGCCTCGGCCCGTTCGAGAAATGCGCGATTCACCGGCGAGCGCGGGCGCAACGCAAGCCGCTCGGCCGCCAGCGCCAGCGCGGCCTCGCGGGAACCAGCGCGCAGTGCCGCCTCGGTCAGGGTCCAGTCGATGATGTCGCGCTGGGCATGGCTACCCCCAAAGCCCGAAGCCCGCCGCCGCCCCTCCCACAGAAGCGGGATCGCATCTGCCGCGCGGCCCCTGTGAAAGGCCAGCAGCCCCTCGACCAGCGGGACGGTGATACCCCGGGCCCAGCGCGCGGCCTCGTCCTCCCCCTCCGCTGCGCGGGCTGCCGACAGGATGGCCTCGGCACGCTCTTCCCGGCCCGCGCCCAGATGGGCAAGCGCCCCGTGCAGATCGTTGAAGGCATAGTGCCGGCCGTCGGCATGGGCGCGCCACATGTCCGACAACTCATCCCAGCGTCCGGCTACATCTCCGCCCGAAAGCTGGATTCGCCACAAAAGCGATGTCGCATCCAGCAGTGCCATCGCCAGCGCACTGCGGCTGGCCCGCACCGGCCCGTCATACAGCGCAAGCGCCGCCTCTGGTTCGGCAAGCTCAAGGTGACACAGCGCCAGGTGCCACCAGTTGTGAACCTTGAGGAAATTCTCCTCAAAGGCCCATTGCGCCTCGCGCTCGCGCATCCAGGCGCGCCCCTCGTCGGGGCGGCCCTGCATTTCCAGGACATGGGCAACCGCATGATGCGCCCATGCATCCCGCGGATCTCCCTCGAGCGCGGCATGGCCCGCCTCGAGGGCGGCGGCGTAGTCACCCGCCTCTTCCAGCCCGAAAGCCTTCATCCCCAGAAGAAAGCTGCGTCCGGGCACACCCTCCCAGAAGGGCAGCACCCGGGCGATCCGGTCGCGCAGGTTGCGGGCGTCGGCGCGCATGAAATCGATGATATGGCCCGCCTGCACCGCCAGCGCATCCCGGGGCCAGACCACGAGATGGTCATCCAGCAGGGCCGCCCCGCGGTCCCATCTGCCCGCCAGCACCTCGGCAAGGGCAGCGCGGTGGCTGGCGGCGCGCGCGTCGCCGGGGGCCGCCAGATCCGCGATCAGCTCGCGGGCCAGCGCTGTCGCCGCCGGTTCCGTTGCCAGCGCGAACAACCATGCCCTTCCCAGCCGTGCCATCTCCATTCCCGGGGCCTCCCTCTCGGCCTGCTCGAACAGCCCGACCGGATCGCCGCGATACCCCGCAAAAGCCTCCACGGCCTGATCGAACAGCGACGCGGCAACAGGGGTCGCGCGGGGCAGCGGGTTGTTCTGGCGGTCCTCGGTCACGTTTCGCGTTCTCCTGAGGGTCGAGGGCATGAATACCTTGCAACGGCAAGACGATCATGACGACAATTGCCGCAGCTTCTCAAGCCCCGGCGGCCTGCGACATGGAGACCGGAGGCCGATCGCGATGTCTCGACCGCCGTTGCCGTAACGGCCAGCCTTGCCCGCAGGAGGAGAACATGCTCCCTGATCTTGAACCTGTGCGTCAGCCCGGGACCCGAGGAGAAGCAGGTCGAGGCAGGCCAGAGGAGGGTGCGCCATGAATTCGGGGATCACGCTGTCACGCTCGGGGCCGGGCTACGGCGCGGGGGCATTGGTCGCCAGACTGGTGATCGATCGCCCGCAGGAGCGGAACCGTCTGGGGCTGGCCCAGATCGAGGCGCTGGCTTCGATCCTGGGCGAGATGACGCGCGATCCCCCCGCAGTGCTGGTGTTATCGGGAGCGGGAGGGCGCTTCCCGCCCGGTCTCGATCCGGCCGAAGCCTACGATGCCATGCGCGGGGGGCAGATGGCGCGTTGGGCCGCGCGCATGGCCGACGGGCTGGGGGCTGTGCTTCTCGGGCTGCTCGGGCTGCCCTGCCCCGTGATCGCTCAGGTCGAGGGGCGCTGTGATGGGGGTGTGCTGGGCTTGATCCTCGGGGCTGATCTGGTGGCGTTCTCCGGAGGCGCGTCGCTCTCGCCGGTCGAGCCGGGACTGGGGCCGGTGCCCTGCGGCTGGTCCACCCTGCTTGCCGAGCGGATCGGCGCGGCAAGAGCCGCAGGCTGGCTGGCGCGCGCGGCAGCCCTGTCGGGACACGAGGCGCTGGGCTGGGGGCTCGCCGATGCGGTTGCGGACACGCAGCATGCGCCTGCGGCACTGGCCGAGGCGTGGGCCGACGCAATCATGGCGCGGGATGCCTCGGGCATCGGGGCGATGCGCACCATGCTGCGCGGGGCTGTGGCACGCGAGCGGGTGGCCGCCGGGCTGGCGGCAGAGCGGCAGGTACTGCTCGACCAGCTTGCACGCCCCGAGGCGGAGGCCCTGCTGGAGGCCGCCTGCGCGCGGCTGTCGTCCTAGCGCACCGGCGCTCATCTGCCGCAGCGTCGAATCGTGCCGCAGCCAGGTGGCGGGCTAGAACAGCGACATGAGAAACCGGCCCATCCTTTCCGGCGTGGCCGGTCTGGCGGCCGCAGGCCCGCTGGGCCGACTTTTCGCCCTGTCCATGGGCTGCCTGCGCCCGCCACCGCGGCGGGGGCGGATCGCGCTTGCGCTGGCCTGGGTTGCCTTGTGCCATACGCTCTTTGCTGCGGCGGTTCTGGCGATGATCGTGGCCATGTTCTTCGGCCTGTCGCGCAGCCTTGGCACCGTCCCCTGGCCCTGGGCCGGGCTGGCCAATGCGGCCCTGCTGGCGCAGTTTCCCCTGGCCCATTCCCTGCTGCTGACCCGGCGCGGCCGGGCGTTGTTGGCGCGGCTGGCACCGCACCCCCATGGCGAGACGCTGGCCACGACCACCTATGCGATCATCGCCTCGGCCCAGCTTCTGGCGCTGTTCGTGCTCTGGACACCTTCGGGGATCGTGTGGTGGGAGGCCGAGGGTTGGAGCTTCCGGGCGATGCTTGTGCTTTATGCCGCCTCGTGGGCGCTTCTGGTCAAGGCCAGCATGGATGCCGGCGCCGAGGTGCAATCGGGTGCCCTGGGCTGGATGTCCCTGATGCAGGCGCGCAGGCCCGCCTTTCCGCCCATGCCCGAGACCGGCCTCTTCGCGGTCATCCGCCAGCCGATCTACGTGGCCTTTGCCCTGACCCTGTGGACCGTCCCGGTATGGACCCCGGACCAGTTGGCGCTTGCCTGTGCCTATACCGGCTATTGCCTTGCAGCCCCGCGCCTGAAGGAGCGCCGTTTCGCGCGGCAGCATGGTGCACGCTGGCAGGCCTATCGCGCCCGCGTTCCCTACGCCCTGCCGCGTTTGCGCTGAGCCGCAGGACGAACCGCCGGCGCATCGGCTGCGCGCGCTTGCCGCATTCCACAGGCAAGGGCGGTGCCTATCTGACCGTGCGACAGGACCGAAAGGCAGAAACCCCGATGCTTTCGCAGCTGAGCCCCACGTTCACGACGCATTCCGGAGGGATGGCGACGCGGTTTCAGAGCATGGCGGCCGAGGCCGCCGCGATCATCGGCCTGCCGATCCGCCCTGGAAAGGACTGACCGATGGAGTTGATGGATACCCTGCTGTTGTCCCGCATCCAGTTCGCGGCGAACATCTCGTTCCACATCCTGTTTCCCACCATCACCATCGCGCTGGGCTGGGTGCTGGTGTTCTTCAAGTGGCGCCACGCGGCGACGGGCGATGAGACCTGGATGGAGGCCTATTTCTTCTGGGTGAAGGTCTTTGCCCTCAGCTTTGCACTCGGGGTCGTCTCGGGGATCACCATGTCCTTCCAGTTCGGCACCAACTGGCCGGGCTTCATGGAGAGCGTGGGCAACATCGCGGGCCCGCTTCTGGCCTATGAGATCCTGACCGCGTTCTTCCTCGAGGCCGTGTTCCTCGGCATCATGCTCTTTGGCTATCGTCGGGTGCCGGGATGGGCGCATACCGGGGCGACCGTGCTGGTGGCGGTGGGCACGACGATGTCGGCTTTCTGGATCCTCGTGCTGAACTCATGGATGCACACGCCCCAGGGATTCGAGATGCGCGAGGGCGTGGCCCATGCGACCGACTGGCTGGCAATCGTGTTCACCCCCTCGATGCCCTACCGGCTGGCGCATGTGCTGCTGGCATCGGGGCTGACGGTCGCCTTTCTCATGGCCGGGATCGCCGCCTATCGCTGGCTGAAAGGCGAGCGCGGCGCAGAGGTCCGCCTGACGCTGCGGATGGGCCTGTGGATGGGGGCGCTGCTGATCCCGCTGCAGATCGTGGCGGGTGATCTGCACGGGCTCAACACATTGGAGCACCAGCCCGCCAAGGTCGCCGCGATGGAGGGCAACTGGGAGACGCGCGGCAACGTGCCCCTGGTGCTGTTCGCGCTGCCTGACGAGGCGGCCCGCACCAATCGTGCCGAGATCGCCATCCCCGGGGCCGCCAGCCTGATCCTCACCCACAGCCTGTCGGGCGAGGTGCCGGGGCTGAACGATTTCGTGGCCGAGGACGGAACCCGGCTTCATCCGCCGGTAGCGCCCGTCTTCTGGGCGTTCCGGGTGATGGTGGGAACCGGCCTGCTGATGCTGGCGGCAAGCTGGGCAGGCCTTGCGCTGATGCGCCGTGGCCGCGGGCCCGAGGCCCTGCCCCGGCCGTTCTTGATGGCGCTTGTCCCCTTTGCCTTTTCGGGCTGGGTGGCAACGCTAGCAGGGTGGTACACCACCGAAATCGGCCGCCAGCCCTGGCTGGTGACGGGGGTGCTGCGCACAGACGCCGCGGTGGGGGACGTGGCGCCTGCGATGGTTCTGGGGACATTGCTGGTCTATCTGGCCGTCTATGCCGTGCTGGTTGCCGCCTATGTCGCGACCCTGTTCCATCTGGCGCGTCGAAGGGCGGATGGTGGCCACGTGCTGCCGCGCCCCTCATACCCCGCGCCCCACCCGGCGGAGTAGCCCCCTGCTGTTCGGATTCCCCCCGGATGTCTGGCTTCCCGTGGGCTTCGCCGGCCTGATGGGG
>JAFIEC010000441.1 GCA_020832725.1 Paracoccaceae bacterium
CGATTTCGAATACGTCCTGGTGGACGCCACGATCTGCAAGACGCATGCCGACGCGACCTCTCAAAAGGGGGGCTTGAAGCTGCCGGTATCGGCCGTTCCAAAGGCGGCCTGACCACCAAGATACACGTCGCGGTGGACGCCCTCGGCCTGCCGGTCCGCTTCACGATCACGCCCGGCCAGTGGGGGGATTGCCCGCAGGCGCGCGGGCTGCTCGGATAACATAGCGCGCGGACTGGTCAAGGGGCTGGATTGCTCGCAGGCGCGCGGGCTGCTCGAAGGATTGCCGGGCGTGGGACATGTCATCATGGACGCGGCCTACGACGCCGATCACCTGCGCGCGTTCATCGCTGATGATCCGGGCGCTTCGGCCCATATCAAGCGCAACCCGACGCGCCGGGAAGACCGCCCGATTGACTGGATGCTCTACAAGGAGCGCCATCTGGTCGAATGCTTTTTCAACAAACTCAAACGGTTCCGAAGGATCGCCCTGCGCTGCGAAAAGACAGTCAGCTCATTCAAAGCCTTCGTAGACCTCGCCTGTGCTATGGCCTGGATCAGCTAAATGCAGACACCGCCTAGAGTTGTCCCCGACCAACCTGCGCCAGATGAAACCTTCATCCGCGCCCCGACTTCATCTTGCCCCAAATACTCTCGCCGAAGGCAGCGGGCCGAAAGGCCCGCATCCCCGCGCAGACACCGCCCCGCCCAAGCCGCAATGCAGCCAACTGCTCAAGCTTGGCCGAGTTTCACTATAGCCCGCAGCACGGCGCAATGCACAGGCGCGCACTTGTCAGGTCCGGCGCGTCAGGCGTTCGATCATGTCGAAGGTGATGACCTCGGAAATGATGATCCCGGCAGCGATGATGAAGGTGACGGTGGCGATCGCTGTCACCAGCTTGATCTTGCGCCACATCTGCGCATCAGAAGGCGCCGATGACGGGGTGCCCGGCACGACCTCGCCCGCCTCGCCCTGGCTTTTGCCGCGAAAGGGCAGCACCAGAAACATGGTCATGAACCAGATGATGCCATAAAGGGCGATGGCGGACATGATCGACATCAGACTTGCTCCAGCTCCACAAGGCAGCCGTTGAAATCCTTCGGGTGCAAAAACAGCACGGGCTTGCCATGCGCGCCGATCTTCGGCTCGCCGCTGCCCAGAACCCGCGCGCCTTCGGCCTTCAACTTGTCGCGCGCGGCCAGAATATCCTCGACCTCGTAACAGATATGATGGATGCCGCCCGCCGGGTTCTTGTCCAGAAACCCTTTGATCGGGCTGTTATCCCCCAGCGGATAGAGCAGCTCGATCTTGGTGTTGGGCAAGGTGATGAAGACCACCGTCACGCCATGATCGGGTTCATCCTGCGGCGCGCCGACATCTGCCCCCAGCGTGGTGCGGTATTGGGCGGCTGCGGCCTCCAGATCCGGGACTGCAATGGCGACATGGTTCAGACGACCGATCATGATATTCCCCTTGCCTGACTGCGGTGCTGGGCCTGCTTATGCGTGGCTTTCGGCCCTGACGCAAGGGGCGGTCGGGGCGGCTTGGGCGTGGCTTAACCGCATCTTAGGGTATTTGTAGTCAACTGGGGGCAGCTGCCAGAATGGAGCTTTCGATGCCTATGCCGATGATGATGCACGCCGCGCCGCAGCCATGCCCCCCGCCATGCGCGCCTGTGCGTTCCTGCCCCGCCCGCACCTTGCTGCTGGTAGAAGACAGCCATGTCGCGGCAGAGGCGGTCCGGGCCATGTTCCGCCATGCGGGCGGGCGGTTGCGGCGGGCCGATTGCCTGCGCGATGCGCGCCGTCATCTGGCACTTTATACCCCCGATGCGCTGCTGGTGGATATCGGCTTGCCCGACGGGTCGGGGCTGGAACTGATTCGTCTGGGTGAGCGTCAGCGCCCGCGCGTGCCGCTGATCCTGGCCATGTCGGGCGAACCGGATATGCGTGACGCTGCCCTGATGGCCGGGGCGGATCATTTTGTCACCAAGCCCTTTGCCAGCATCACGGCGTTCTGCCAGCTTCTGGCCCCGGTATTCGGTGACCCGCGCGGCACTGGTCCGCGCGCACCCGCCCCTGCGCCCGACGAGGTAGCGCTGCGCACTGATCTGCAACTGGCCTGCGACATGCTGCTGGGCTGCACATCCGGCGCAAGACAGGGCTATGCGCTGCAATTCACCGCAGCGCTTGCGCGCAGCCTTGGCGATGCGGCGCTGACCCGCGCCGTGCATCAGGCGCGCAAGGACGGCAATGTCACCGCGCTGGCGCTTGTGCTGCGCCAACGCCTGCGCAACACCGCGCTGATCTGAAGGGGGCGCGGGCGGTGGTGGCGCGATAAGCGATATCTGGTGATGGCGGGACAGTGAGCAGCATCGGCAACCCCGCGCGAGATGGTGCGAGGCCGGTTTGAGCATGTTGCCGACGCGCACGCCATAGCCCCCGCGCGGGAACAAGGCGCGCTTCGCGCGCCGCCGCGCAGCGCCCGACCGCCCCCAGGGGTACGAGCTGCGGTGCTTCCATGTGCCCAAGACGGTGGACAACGACCTTGTCGAGAACGACCACACGCCGGGGTTCGCGTCGGCGGCGCGGTTCGTGGCCAAGGCGTGCATGGCGGACTTTCTGGACAACATCTCG
>JAFIEC010000024.1 GCA_020832725.1 Paracoccaceae bacterium
TGCTCGACATGCCGTAAAGGATGAACACGATGATTCCGATCGGGGGGGTGATCATGCCGATCTCGATCACCACGACATTTATGATGCCCCACCAGATCAGGTCGAAGTTCATCTGCTCGATGATCGGCAGGACGAACGGCAACGTGATCAGCATCGCCGAGATTTCGTCGAACACCGCTCCGAGGATCAGATAGATGCCCAGGATCAGGAAGATGATGCTCAGCGGTGCCAGTTCGGTCGCGCCGACAAGATTGATCAGCGCCTCGGGCACGCGCGCCAGCGTGATGAAATAGGAGAACATCGTGGCGCCGATGATGATCATGTAGATCATGGCGGTTGCCGCCGCCGTGTCCTTGAGCCCCAGCCACAGGTTTCCGGCGCTGAGGCGTCCCCGGGCCAGCGCGAACAGGAACGACAGGACCGCCGCGACCGACGCGGCCTCGTTCACCGTGAACACGCCACTGTAGAGCCCAAAGAACACCGCCGCCAGAAGCGCCAGAACCGGCATGGCGCGCAGGATCACGGGCCAGCGCTCGGACCAGGGCATCCTGGCCGAGACCGGCGCCAGATCGGGGTTGAGGCGGACGGTGATCCAGACCGCTGCGATATTGAGGGTCAGCGCGAGCAGAGCCGGGACAATGGCCGCGACGAACATGTCGAAGATGAAGGTACCGGAGATGATGCAGTACAGGATCATCACGATCGATGGCGGAATCAACGCCTTCAGCGTGCCGCCCGCAGCGATCGTGCCGGTTGCAAAAGACGGGGCATAGCCGCGTGCCAGCATCTCGGGCAGGGCCGCCCGGGTGAAGGTGGCCGCCGTTGCGGTGGACGAGCCGCAGACTGCGCCAAACGTCGCGCAGCCTCCGATGGTGGCATAGCCCAGCCCGCCGCGCCTGTGACCAAGGACGGCAGCAGCGGCATTGTAGATGTCAGCCGAGAACCCGGCCACCGTCGCAAAGGTGCCCATCAGGAGGAACAGCGGCACAGTCGCCAGCTCGACATTCGCCAGCAGCCCCGAGGGCTCGCTGGCCAGAAGCGCAAGCGCCGGACCCCAGTCGGTCAGCATCGCAAAGCCGGTCACGCCGACGATCAGCATGGCAAAGCCGATGGGCACCTGCAGCAGCATCAGGACGAACAACACCACCATGCCGACGCCGCCAAGTCCCAGCGCGCTCATGGCCGCTCTCCTGCGAGATTGCCGTCATCGTCGCCCTCGGCCGGATGCAGCCCGAACAGGCGGGCGAAATCGACGATTATCACGATCACCTGCACGGCAACTCCGATCCACAGGATGGCGGCGACGCCGTACCAGAAGGGTGCAACGGGGATCTGCAGGATCCAGGTGGTCTCGCCGACACGGGCAAGCTTGCCGGCGAAGACCCAGAACTCGCGCGCCAGCAGGAGCATCGCCGCACCCACCAGGATTGAGGCCAGCGCATCCATGAGCTGCCCGGCGACCCTGCCGAAGAGCGCCGCGAACAGCTTCAGGGTAATGTTGCGCCGCTCCATCAGACCGACCGGCAGACAACAGGCCACCGACAGCGCGATGGCCAGCGCGCCAACGTCGCGCACGCCCCGTATGGGCGCGCTGAACAGCCATCTCAACAGCCCGTCGGCCAGCGTCATCGCCGCCAGAAGCATGAGCGCTGTCAGCCCGAGGACCGACAGCGCCCGCGTTGCCTGAAGCCCCGCCCTTTCAAGTCCGGGAACGAAACGGCGGGGCATGGATTCAGTTTCCTGCGCGGACGGCGGCGATTTCGGCGCGCACGATTTCCAGCAGTTCGGCGTTGCGCGGCGACTTTGCCGCCCATTCGGCGATCACCTCGTCATAGACGACCTGCATGCGCGCCAATTCTGCGTCGGAGGGATACAGCACCTCATGCCGCGGATCGGTGACCAGCTTTTCGACCAGCGACTCGTTGTAGATGCCGATATGCTCGTTGAAGCGCTCTGCGGTCCACATGCCGGAATGGGCCAGGATCGCCTCCTGTGCCTCGGCCGGCAGCGCCTCGAACCGCTTGCGGTTCATCAGGATTGCCAGCGGAACAAGGCCAAGGGGCATGAAGTAATGGGTGCTCGTCACCCGCTCTACCCCGAAGTCGAACAGCGGCGAGGGATGCAGGGTGGTCCCGTCGATGGTGCGCCTGCTGATCGCCTCGGCCACCTCGGTCACCGGCATGCCGATCGGAACGGCACCAAAGCGTTGCAGGGTCTCGCCCTCGATGGCGCTGGCGCTGCGGATCGTGCGACCGTCGAGGTCGTCCAGACGGCGCACGGTGCCGTTCGTATGGACACTGTAAGGTGCCGTGGTGAAGGTCCCGATGGGCACGAAATCCTCGTATCCCGCAATCTTGCCGTCCATCACCAGCCGGGTGAAGACCAGCGTGCCCTCGCTCATGTCGGCGAACAGGCCGGGCAGCTCGAATACCTCGTTCTCGTGGAACCGACCCGGCGTGTAGGACGCGATCGTCCAGGCGATATCCGCGACCCCGTCCAGCACCATCTGGGCCTGCTGCACCGGGTTTCGGCCCAGCGCACCGTTCGGATAGAGCTCGATCCGGACCGTGCCGGGCAGGGCCTCGTTCACCGCCTCGGCAAAGGGCTTCATCACGGTCTGAAAGGTCTGTTCGCGATCCGGAGTGAAGATCGCAAACCGAAGTGTTGTCGCATCCGCCTGTGCCTGCCCTGTGGACAGGGCACCGAGAGACGCGGTTGCAAGCGCCACCGTAGCGGCTGTGGCCGCCTTCCATCCAGAAATCATCTTTCCCCCCTTTGCCTTTTGGCAACTTCGTGTTGTGCGCGACGGTATCCGTGACGCGTGTTGCGAGGATACACAAACACACCCAAATCTCAAACATCAAAAATAAGCATTCAAATACTTCATTGACAGGTCCATGTTTGGTGCCTCAGTATCATATATTGAAAACACATCGCAAAGCCTGCTCTAGCGACCCGCCTGGCAAAGGCCGTCGCTGATCGGGCTTCGCGGGCAGGAGGTCCGCCTTGTCCACCCTTTCGCGCACCCTGTCGCTGATCGATCTCTTTTCGGCGGACCGGCTGTTCTGGACCGTCGAGGACCTCTGCGAGGCCACGGGCTACAACCGTGCGACCGTCTATCGCTATGTGCGCGATCTGGTGAGTTTCGGCTTTCTGGTGCGGACAGGCGACGGGCACTATTCGCTGGGGCCGCGGATCGTCGAGCTTGACCATCTGATCCGCCGGTCCGACCCGTTCCTGATCGCAGGGCAGCCGGTCGCAGAGGACCTGGCGAACCTGACCGGTGCCGATATCAACCTGTGTGCACTGTTCGGCGAGCAGATCGTGACCGTCCTGCAGCATGGGGGGGCGGGCGGAGGGCTGCCGCTGACCTTCGGTCGGGGTCGACGCCTGCCGCTGCTGCGCGGTGCCGGGTCAAAGATCATCGTCGCCAACTTCACCCCGACCCAGATCGCCCGCGTCTTTGCCGCCGAGGGGCCGGGGCCCGTCGCCCGACTGGGCTGCGCACCCGAGCTGCCGGCCTTTCGCGCTTTGCTGGCGCGGTGGCGCAAGGCCGGCTTTGCCGAATCCGAGGGCGAGCTTGATCCCGGATATGCGTCGGCGGCGGTGCCCGTCTTCACACCCGACGGGCGCATCCTGGGCTCGATCGCCGCCGCAATGTCCCGCGAGCGGTTCGAACTGGTCCGCACCGATCGCATGGTCGAGGTCCTGAAGCAGGGGGCCCAGCGGATCACCTCGGGCCTGCTGGCGGTCGGATGGCCCGTGGCCCCCGGCGGGAAGGCGGCGCAGCCCATCTCGGGAGCGCGGGGCGGAAATGAAGGGGCGTCGGGCAGGAGCGGTGCCGATGGCTGAGACCGCGCATGATCCGTCGGTGAGCGAGGTCGATGTTGCGGTTGTGGGCTGCGGCCCGACCGGTGCGACACTGGCCAATCTTCTGGGTCAGGCCGGGCTGAAGGTTGCCGTGATCGAGCGTGAAACCGCGCCGCCGGATCTGCCACGGGCGGTGCATTTCGACGGCGAGGTGATGCGGATCTTCCAGTCGCTGGGACTGGCCGAGGCGCTGCTGCCGCTTGTCCGCCCTTCGGGGGGGATGCAATACGTGTCTGCGGCGGGCCAGCTTTTGCTCATGCGCAAGCCTGCCGCACCGACCGGCCATCACGGCTGGGCCAGCAACTACCTGTTCCACCAGCCGGATCTGGAAGCATGCCTGCGCCGCGGGCTGGCTCGGTATGAGCAGGTCGGGCTGTATCCGGGCCACGAGGTGGAGACCGTCACCACAGCCGCGTCCGGGGCGCTTCTGCAGGTGCGCGAGCGCGCGACCGGCCGGACATGGGACTTGCGCGCCAGCCATGTCGTGGGCTGCGACGGGGCGCGGTCGCTGGTCCGTCAGGCCGTGGGC
>JAFIEC010000292.1 GCA_020832725.1 Paracoccaceae bacterium
GGGCGGGCGGGCCCGGGCCTGCCCGCATCCGGGGCCGAGGGCGGGGGCCTCCCCGGCCCCGTCCCGGCCCGGCCATCGGACGGGCGCGGCGAGGAGGAGACCCTCCTGCGGGCCGATCCGGGCGCCCCTCCCCCGTCCGAAGGCCGCACATCGGGCCAGGCGCTGTCCCCCGCGCTCCGGCCGCCCGCCGCACAGGTCGCCCGGGCGCTGGGCGGAGAGATAGTCTCGCGCCCCCTGCCCGACACCGTGGAGATCGCGCTCGACCCGCCCGAACTGGGCCGGCTTCGCCTGAGCCTCTCGCTGGGCGGGCCCGAGGGCGGGCTGGGCATCGCCCTGTCCGCCGAGCGCCCCGAGACGCTGGATCTGCTGCGCCGGCACGCGCCCGACCTGCTGCGCGAATTGCGCGGCCTGGGGCTGGGCGATGTCGCGCTCGACTTTGGCGCGGGCCAATCCGGACAGGCCCCCGCCCCGCCAAGGCCGGACGCGCAGGCCCCCGCAATGACCGAGACATCAGCCGAAGGCCCCTTGCCCGAGGCAACGATGCACCAACCGCCGCCCACCGCCCCCGGGCGGCTCGACCTGCGGCTCTAGGGCGGGTTCCGCCCAGATGTCCCCATCCGCCCGCGCGAACCCCTGCCGGGGGGCGGCATTCCCGATCCGCGCCCACGTCTGCCGGTTTGCGCCCGCCCCGTGACAGCCCCAGCAAAGGACACGCAATGGACCCGATTTCCCCCGTTTCCAGCGCCGACCGGCCCGGTGCGCCCCCGCGTGCCGCCGCAGCCGAGGACAGTTCCTCGGGCGTGCTGGCCGCCGATTTCCAGACCTTCCTGCGGCTGCTCACGACCCAGCTCAAGAATCAGGACCCGCTCAACCCGCTCGACGCCACCAGCTTTGCCCATCAGCTGGCCACCTTCTCGGGGGTGGAGCAGCAGATCCAGACCAACCGCCTGCTGAGCCGCCTCGCCGGGGGCGAGGGGGGCACCGGCGCGGCCGAGCTTGCCGCCTGGATCGGACGAGAGGTGCGCGCGCCTGGCCCTGTGGCGTTTTCGGGCACGCCGGTGGAGGTTCATATGCCCATCCCCGAAGGGACGGCGCGGGCCCAGCTTGTGGCACAGGACGAAACGGGCCGCGAGGTGCAGCGGCTTGACCTGCCCGCCCGCGCGGGCCCCGTCATCTGGGAGGGGCGTGACGAGGGCGGGGCCTTCCTGCCGGGCAGCTACCGCCTGTCGGTGGAGGTGACGGCCGCCGATGCCCCCCCCGGCAGCCTCGCCCAGCGGATCGAGGCCGAGGCCTATGGCCGCGTCGTCGAGGCCCGCCGCGAGGCCGGCGCGGCCTATCTGGTGCTGCAGGACGGGCGGCTCCTCCCCGCCGCCAGCATCAGCGCCCTGCGCGAGGCCGGCCCGGCACGCGGCGGCACCTGAGCGGGGATCTCTGCCGCGCGGGACCGAACGCCCCTGCCCGGCGCGGGGGCCGGGCAGGGAAAGGCAGGCCGCCCGGCGCAGGGCTCCGGTGCCGGACACACCCCCCTGCGACAGGCCGCTAGAGCAGCAGCGCGCCCAGCGCCACGCCCAGTGCCATGGCCCCCGCGCCCAGCCCGACCCAGGCCAGCGGCTCCCACCGCGACGGGGGCGGCGGGGGGGGCTTTGCGTCGGCCTCCAGCCGCAGCAGCAGCCGCTCGGCGATATCGGGCAGACGCGGCCCGAATCGCGCCAGAACCCGCGCGGTCGCCGCCAGATCGCCCAGCACCGCCCGCGGGCCGAGGCTTTGGCGAATGTAATCCTCCACCACGGGGCCCGCGACCTGCCACATGTTCATGCCCGGATCAAGCGAGCGGGCCACGCCCTCCACCACCACCATCGTGCGCTGCAGCAGGATCAGTTCTGTCCGGGTCTGCATGCCGAAACGCTCGGTCACATCGAACAGATGCGCCAGCAGCCGCGCCATCGAGATGCGGCTGGCCTCCATCCCGAAGATCGGCTCTCCGACAGAGCGCAGGGCCTGGGCGAATTCGTCCACATCGCGGTCGGCGGGCACATAGCCCGCCTCGAAATGCACCTCGGCCACGCGCCGGTAATCCTTGCGGATGAACCCCATCAGGATCTCGGCATAGACGCGGCGGGTATAGGCGTCGATCCGGCCCATGATGCCGAAATCCATCGCGATGATCTCGCCGCCCGGGGCCACCTTGAGGTTGCCCTGGTGCATGTCGGCATGGAAATAGCCATCCCGCAGCGCATGGCTGAGAAACAGCCGCATCACCCGCTCGGCCAGCGCGGTGGTGTCATGGCCCGCCGCGCGCAGCGCCGCGACGTCGCCCATGGGCGCGCCCTCGGCCCAGGACAGCGTCATCACCCGCTTTTCCGACAGCGGCCAATGCACCGACGGCACCCGAAAGCCCGCGTCGCCTTCGGTATTGGCGGCGAATTCGGCTGCGGCCGCGGCCTCCATGCGCAGATCCAGCTCGGCCCGCACCACGCTTTCGAAATGCGCGATCACATCCGAGGGCCGTAGCCGCCGCGAGGAGGGCGAAAGCGTCTCCACCAGCCCTGCGGCAAGGTAGAAGGCATCGATGTCGCGCTGAAAGGCGCGCTCGATGCCCGGGCGCAGCACCTTCACCGCCACGGGCTCGCCACCCAGCAGGCGGGCGCGGTGGACCTGGGCGATGGAGGCCGCCGCGATGGCGGGGCCCAGTTCGGCGAACATCTCGGCGATGGGCGCGCCCAGCTCGGCCTCGATCGTCGCCCGCGCCACCGCTTCGGGAAAGGGCGGAAGCTGATCCTGCAGCACCCGCAGCTGGCCCGCCAGTTCTGCCCCCACCACATCGGGCCGGGTGGAGAGGATCTGTCCGAACTTGATATAGGCCGGCCCCAGCGCGGTGATCGCCCGCACCACCGGCGGCAGCGACGGGTCGCCCCGCAGGCCCAGCCACTTGAACGGCCAGCCCAGGATGCGCGCGATCAGCCGCAGGTGGGGCGGCAGCTCGAGCGCCTCGAGCGCGACCTTCATGGCGCCCGTCCGCTCGAAGGTGGCCCCGGTGCGGATCAGCCGCCAGATATTGTGAGGGCCCCGCACCGGCTAGAGCTTCCAGCCCGAATGCAGCGCGGCGATGCCGAGGCTGAGGTTGCGATAGCGCACGTTGCCAAAGCCCGCCTGCCCGATCATCGCGGCGAACCGCTCCTGATCGGGAAACTGGCGGATGCTCTCGACCAGATACTGATAGCTGTCGCGGTCTCCGGCCACGGCCTGGCCCATCGCCGGGATCACGTTGAAGGAATAGCGGTCATAGACCCATTGCAGCGAGGAATTCGGGATGCGGCTGAATTCCAGCACCATCAGGCGGCCGCCGATGCGCAGCACGCGGAACGCCTCGGCCAGCGCGGCCTCGATGCGGGTGACGTTCCGGATGCCGAAGGAGATCGTGTAGACGTCAAAGCTGTTGTCGGGAAAGGGCAGCGCCATGGCATCGCCCACCACCCAGTCGAGGCGGTCGGCCATCGCGGCGGCCTCGGCCCGGCGGCGGCCCTCGCTCAGCATCGGCTCGGTCAGATCGAGCACGCATGCCCGCGCGCCCGGCGCCCGGGCGAGAAAGCGAAAGGCGATGTCGCCCGTCCCCCCCGCCACATCCAGCAGATGCTGGCCGTCGCGCGGGGCCAGCCAGTCCATCATCGCATCCTTCCAGATGCGGTGGACGCCGCCCGACATCAGGTCGTTCATCAGATCATAGCGCGCGGCGACCGAGGAAAAGACGCCATGCACAAGGCCCGCCTTGTCCTCTTCCGCCACGGGGCGAAAGCCGAAATGCGTGGTTCTGCCCGTCTCGTCGCTCATGTCGGCTTGCCCCCGGTCGGTCTCCTCCTCCTTATAGGGGGCTGCGGGGGCGCTGCAATGCGTCGAAGGTGCCGCGCGTCGGGGCGGTGCGGGAGGAGGGGGACGATGCCGGAACTGCCGGAGGTGGAGACCGTATGCCGCGGGCTGGAGCCTGCGATGGCGGGGCATGTGATCACCTGGGCCGAGGCCCGCAGGCCCGATCTGCGCTGGCCCCTGCCCGAACGGCTGGCCGAGCGGCTGACCGGGCAGCGCGTGCAGGCGCTGGGGCGACGGTCGAAATACATCCTCGTGGGGCTGTCGGGGGGCGAGACCTTCATCCTGCATCTGGGCATGTCGGGGCGCATCCTGATCCACGGGGCCGAGAGCCTGCGCCCGGGCGTCTTTCACCACCCCGCCCCCGGCGGAGAGAAGCATGACCCCCTGGCCTGGGAGACCGCGGGCGGGCCCGGCGCGGGCGGCTGGCGGATCGTGTTCAACGACGCGCGCCGCTTTGGCGCGGCGGATCTGTGGCCCACGGACCGGCTGGAGGCGCATCCCTGGCTTGCGGGCCTGGGGCCGGAGCCGCTGGGCAACGGCTTTTCGGCGGCCCATCTGGCGGCGCGGCTGGCGGGGCGGCGCAGCCCGGTCAAGGCCGCGCTGCTGGACCAGCGCATCGTGGCGGGGCTGGGCAACATCTATGTCTGCGAGGCGCTGTTTCGCGCCGGCATCTCGCCCCGGCGGGCGGCGGGGCGGATCGGGGCGGCGCGGCTGGAACGCCTGGCCGCCGCGATTCGCGATGTGCTGCAGGACGCGATCGCCGCGGGCGGCTCTTCGCTGCGCGACTACCGGCAGGCCAGCGGCGAGCTGGGCTATTTCCAGCATGCCTTTGCGGTCTATGGCCGCGAGGGTGCCGCCTGCCGCACCCCTGAGTGCAAAGGGAAAATCCGCCGCATCGTGCAATCGGGCCGGTCGAGTTTCCATTGCCCGCTCTGCCAGCGCTGAGCGCGCCGGGTTGAAACGCGCGCCCTCCCGCCGTAACCCTGCGCCACCTTTCACGGGAGACCGGGCAGATGGCCTACGAGACCCTGATCGTCGAGATCGAAGACCATGTGGGGGTGATCCGTCTCAACCGCCCCGAAAAGCTGAACGCGCTGAACAGCCAGCTTCTGGAAGAGCTGGTGCAGGCGCTGACCGGCATGGACGCCAACGACAAGGTGCGCGCCATCGTGCTCACCGGTTCGGAAAAGGCCTTTGCCGCAGGCGCCGACATCGCCGAGATGTCCAGAAAGAGCTTCGTCGACGTGTTCGCGTCCGATCTCTTCGGGCCGGTGCATGACGCGATCATGCGCATCCGCAAGCCGATCATCGCGGCGGTCTCGGGCTATGCCCTGGGCGGGGGCTGCGAGCTGGCGATGATGTGCGATTTCATCATCGCCTCGGAAAGCGCCAAGTTCGGCCAGCCCGAGATCAACCTCGGGGTGGTCGCGGGCATCGGCGGCACGCAGCGGCTGTCGCGTCTGGTGGGGCGGGCCAAGTCGATGGACATGCACCTGACCGGCCGCTTCATGGATGCCGCCGAAGCCGAGCGGGCGGGCCTTGTCAGCCGGGTCGTGCCGCCGCGTCGCCTGATGGAGGAGGCGCTGTCCGCTGCCCAGAAGATCGCCGAGAAATCGCAGCTCACGGTGATGGCGATCAAGGAGGCGGTCCACCGCGCCGAGGAGACGAGCCTGCGCGAGGGGCTGCTGTTCGAGCGGCGGCTGTTCCACGCGCTCTTTGCCACCGAGGACCAGAAGGAGGGCATGGCCGCCTTCCTCGAGAGCCGCGAGCCGCAGTTCCGCGACCGCTGAGGCCTGCCGGACCGGGCCGGCGGGCAAAACCACACCGCAGGGCCCGCACGGCGTTGACTTGGCCGCGACTCACGGCTATGGCCCACGCTCAGCTTTTGTACAGCCGCAGGACGGACCGGACAGACATGGCAAATTCGCCTCAGGCCAAGAAACGGGCGCGCCAGGCCGAGCGCCGCACCGACATCAACACGGCGCGCCGCTCGCGCATCCGTACCTTCATCCGCAAGGTCGAGGAGGCGATCGCCGGGGGCGAC
This sequence comes from Paracoccaceae bacterium, assembly GCA_020832725.1. Lineage (GTDB taxonomy): Bacteria > Pseudomonadota > Alphaproteobacteria > Rhodobacterales > Rhodobacteraceae > JAFIEC01. Next base: position 5,909 of record JAFIEC010000292.1, read on the forward strand.
CCGTCCGCGGCGGGCGCAGCCCTCAAGGTCGCCCAGCCCGAGATCATGCGGGGCGTCACCAAGGGCGTGCTGCATCGCAACACCGCCTCGCGCAAGATCTCGCGGCTGGCAAGCCGGGTAAAGTCTCTGACCGCCTGACAGGGGGTCACATCCGCGCCGGGGCGCGGTCGGAACGGGGCGCCAGCGGCGCCCCTTTTTCGTTCCGCAAATGCCCCCCGCCCAGCCCCGCGCCCTGTTGCGGAACTGTTGCACGAACGCCCCGCGTGCCCCCCGATGATCGGGACCAGTTGCGGCCGGAGGGGCGGTCACCGCTACATCTGGGGGCGAATTGCGACGGTCCGGATTCGTCCCCGCCGGGTATTTTCCGGGGCCCGAAGTCAAGCGTGAAGTCTTGTTGATCGCCTCCGACCCCCCCTGCTAGCCTTGCATGGCGATTCAGGTTGTCTGGGGGATGACGGATCGCCGGAGGCAGCGCGGGGCTGCCGGGCCGAACGGGGCTGCCATCCGTTCAGGTCTCCCGCGCGCATCCGGCCATCGTCGCAAGCGCCCGCCCTCTGCGGTGCGCGTGTCTGTGCGTGCAAGTCTGCTGCGCCGTGCCCTGCACGGTCCGTGCCTGCTGTTCCGTTCCCCCGTTCCTTCCGCGCTCCGGCGCGGGCCTGGGCCTCACGGCCGGGCGGGGCTGTCCCGTTCCGGAGATCCGACCGGGCTGCTCCGGTGCTGCCGAACGACAAGAAGAAGAACGGGACAAGAATGAACACTGACACCTGGGGGCGCATCCGCGCCGAGCTGCGCGAGACACTTGGACAGGCCGCCTATCGCAACTGGATCGAGCCCATCGGCCTGCTGGAGAATTCCGGCGATCAGGTCGTCCTCGGCGTGCCCACGGCCTTTTTCGGCTCCTGGGTCACGCGGAACTACCACGACACCATCCTGACGCGCCTTCAGGCCAACGGCATCACCGTCGAGCGGCTGGAATTCCGGGTGCACGGCCCCGCCGCCGCCGCGCCGGAGGGTGCCGCCGCCGGTGACGGCCCCCCCGCATCGGGCACCGCATCGGGACCGGCGCGGCCTGCGGCCGCCGCCGCCCAGGCAGGCGAGGGCGACCTGCCCGGGGCCACGCTCGACCGGCGCTTCACCTTCGAGAGCTTTGTCGTGGGCAAGCCCAACGAGCTGGCCCATGCTGCGGCGCGCCGGGTGGCCGAGGGCGGGCCCGTCACCTTCAACCCGCTGTTCCTCTATGGCGGCGTCGGGCTGGGCAAGAC
>JAFIEC010000032.1 GCA_020832725.1 Paracoccaceae bacterium
CGGCCGACGCGGGCGCGAAGCGCTGGATCGTCTCCGGAACGCCATCGGCCGTGTAGAATCCTCATGGCGTCCGGCCAGTGCAGAGGAGGGCTTCGAGATCGTCCGCAGGCGCCTGTTCGAGCCCCTTATCGAGCAGTCTCAGTTTGTTGCCCGGGATACCGTCGCGAAGGCTTATTTTGACCTCTATCGAAGCCAGCATCAGGAGTTCCCGCCAGAATGCAGGGACTCCGAATACGAAGGGCGCCTCAAGGCCGCTTATCCCATCCACCCCGAGGTGTTCGATCGCCTGTACACAGAGTGGTCAACGCTGGTGAAATTCCAGCGGACACGCGGAGTCCTTCGCCTCATGGCGGCAGTGATCCACAGCCTCTGGGAAAAGGGCGATCGCAACCCGTTGATCCAGCCGGCGAATATCCCGATTGACGATCCGCGCGTTCAGTTCGAGCTGACCCGCTACCTGTCTGACAACTGGACGCCAATCATCGAGAAGGATGTGGATGGGCCGAACTCGCTGCCCCTCCGGATTGATGGAGAGGTACCGAACCTTGGAAAGTTCTCCGCGTGCCGCCGTATCGCGCGGACCATCTATCTGGGCTCCGCGCCTGGATCGACCGTGTCGAACAGAGGGATCGAGGATCGGAGGATCAAGCTCGGATGCGTCATGCCATCAGAGTCGCCCGCGATCTTCGGCGATGCCCTGCGCCGCCTGAGCGGTGCGGCCACCTACCTTTATCAGGACGGTGCGCGATACTGGTACTCGACGCAGCCAACCGTGACGAAGCTCGCCGAAGACAGAACCGAACAACTAAAATCAGACCCTGATCGGATCAATCGGGAACTCGATACCCGGCTACGTGCCGATCTTCGGAAGCAAGGAGACTTTACCAAGCTCCATGCGCTTCCGCAGTCCGGGCAGGATGTACCGGATGACTTTGATGCGCGCCTCGTGGTTCTCGGAGCCGACTATCCCCATAGTCGCGACACTAGCAGCGCGGCGGAAGCGGCAGCGAAAGCCATTCTCGAAACGCGCGGCAGCGCGCCGCGCCTCTACAGAAACACTCTAGTGTTCCTCGCAGCCGACAAGACGCGGCTTCAGGATCTCGACGAATCTATCCGCCGATATCTCGCCTGGCAGTCGGTCCTTGACGAGAAGAATGAGCTCGACCTGACGCCCCATCAGGTGCGGCAAGCTGAAACCCAGAAGACAAGTGCGGACAGCGCCGTAAACGCACGTTTACCTGAGGCATTTCAGTGGCTGCTTGTGCCCCAGCAGCCGACGCCACAGTCAGCGATCGAGTGGCAAAGCTTCCGTTTGAGCGGTCAGGAACCGTTAGCGGCTCGGGCCAGCCGTAAGCTCAAGAACGATGAACTGCTGGTAACCGGCCTCGCGGCAACGCGGCTGCGCCTCGAACTCGATCAGGTTCCGCTTTGGCGTGGCGATCACGTCCCGGTCAAACAGCTAGTGGAGGACTTTGCCCGATATCTTTACCTCCCACGCATTCGCGACACAGCTGTTCTTCTCGACGCGGTACGTGAGGGCTTGGGATTGTTGACATGGGGAAAGGACTCTTTCGCCTACGCAGAAAGCTACGATGAAGCAGCGTCCAGATACCGCGGGCTCCGCTGCGGGCAGATGGTCTCGTTGTCTCCTGATAATCTTGTCGGACTGCTTGTGAAGCCAGAACCGTCCCTCAAGCAGCAGGATGATGAAACACCCCGCCCCGCAACTGGCGACACGTCGTTAGGAGCCAACCCCACGAATCCCGGTGGTGATACACCGACCGTGGCAGGCCCGGGCCCCACAGCCGGGGAACCATCAAAACAGGGACAACCCAAACGCTTCCATGGCTCGATCACGCTCGATGCAGCACGCGTGGGGCGCGACGCGAGCCGCGTCGCCGATGAGGTCATCTCTCACCTTTCGGGACTGATCGGCGCGAATATCCGTGTGACGCTTGAAATCGAAGCTGAAATTCCCGATGGCGCCCCCGACAATGTCGTCCGGACCGTCACCGAAAACAGCCGGACGCTGAAGTTCGACAATCAGGGCTTTGAGCAGGATTGAAGGGGGGCCGAGACCGAGTAGAGCGAATGCCCGCAAAAAACGTGGTCGGGAGATAACAAGATTTGTGTCTGAGGATAACATACGCTGAGGCGCTGCTTTGGAAACAACATGCTAGAAAACTTGTTGCTGACGCGAAAGCGAAATCAGCCAAGATTCCTTGCGACCCGCTGTTCGGCTCGAACCCGCGTCTCTCATCTCTCGTATCTGAGGTTGACGGAATCAAGAAGCGCCACGGCCTCCTTATCGAGCGCGCTTTGATATTCGCGATCAACAAATTGCCGCATTGGCATGCAGCGAAAGAGCAGATCCCTGTCACAGGCGGCAGGGCGATGCAACGGCCTCGCCTGAGAGCCGATCTACTCTCGTATGAGTCGTGGTCCGTCCGTCGCGGCGTTACTCCGGGCAGCGATCGATCATCCTCGCATCGATTTCCGGCTCGTCCCAATTCATCGCGACGCCCATCCAGCGCTCGATGGTTGCCTGCAGCTTGGGATCGTTGGCTTCGAGATGGAAGGTGTAGAGGCGGTTGACGATTTCCTGCATCAGCGCGCGCATCTCGTTGTCATCGATGCGGGAGGCTTCGGGCCAGGGGATGCGTCGACCATCGGCATCGTGGACAAAGACGTCCGAATAGTCGCCGGTCCGGGTGATGGGCGCCGGGCCGGCATGCAGCGTTTCCAGCTGCGTATTGCGCACACAAAGCATCGCCATGATACTGGCGAGTTTTGCTGCAATGCGTTTATCGTCCTCTGGGGTCATGCAGTCAGAGTAACGGCATCTCAGGGGCCACGCCATCAATTTGACTGCTGCTCTGCCCCTTCAACGACAAGCCCGCACCTGCGCCCGAAGCACTGCATAATCCGCCAGCCACTCAGGGATCAGCGCCCCCTCCGGCAGCGCAGCGACTTCCTCTGCCACACGCGCCTGCTCTGCCGGGCTGTATGCCACCACAGGCGGACATGCGCTGGGGTGTGTGTCAAAACTGCCCCCCGCGCAACCTGTCAAGAAGATCATCGCGGCTGCGAGGGCGGCGACTGGCCGCGTCCAGCATCTGGTGGTGGATGGCATTGGTGCGC
>JAFIEC010000033.1 GCA_020832725.1 Paracoccaceae bacterium
CTGGATGGACGAGGTTCATCCGCGAGAGGCCTATAAGGCGCTGACGCTGATGGACCTCTATGAACTGCGGGCATGGGAACAGATCGTCGAGAAAGGCAATTGCGGCTGCAACGTCCGCTTCCCGGCATGGGATGATGCCTCAGAAGAGTTCGATGAACGGTACCTTCTGGCCTCAGCCGCGGAACACACAGCTGCGCAGCGGGACATCAGACGGCAGCGCAATGATCTGCGCCATACAGTTCAGGATGTCTGTGAAGCTCAGGGCAACTGGTAATGAGCGTCGTCAGCTGGATGGTAGAAACCGCTGACGGTTTCCTCGCCGATGCGGCCCAGTCCCAGTTCGGGGCGGTGGCGAGCAATACCGGCACCATCGTCATGCTGATGGTCACTCTCTCGTTGATCGGCGTCTGCATCAACATGGCCTTCCAGTTCCGCAGCATGGATGGGGCCAGCTTCTTCTGGTACCTGATCAAGCTGACGCTGATAGGTCTTTTTGCCTTCAACTGGGCCAACTTCAACGCTGTGGCCAATGCCGTGATCGGCGGGCTCGACTACATCGCCGGGGCCCTGATCTCCTCGGTCGGCGGTGGTGGGGCCGGGGCCACCTACTTCGCGGGCGAATTCGACCGGCTGATCACAGAGTTCAGCCAATACCTGAATGCGATCGGCAGCAACCTGAACTGGATGACCGGCGCGATCCTCGGTGGGATCGGCCTCGTGATGTTGAGTCTACTCGGCTTCATGACAGGCATCGTCCTCATCTTCGCCAAGATGATGCTGACCCTGATGCTGGGCCTTGCACCGATCATGATCGCGCTGTCGCTCTTCGATGCGACCAAGGATTTCTTCCACAGATGGGTCTCGGCCACGATCAGCTACGCCTTCTACCCCATCGTCATCGCCGCGATGTTCTCGACCGTAGCACGTCGGGAAGAAGAGCTGCCGATAGGTTATGGCCACGCGCGCAGCCCTCAGATAGCGCAGCGTGTGGCCATAACCGGGTCTCAGGTCTCAACAGTGGTTTTGCACAACCACACCGCTGAGGAGACCGGCTATGACCGCCACCCATTCTATCGCGCCGACCTTGCTGGTCGCCATCGACATTTCCAAGCATCGCCATGAAGTGCTGATCGGCATCCCCGGCAAAACACGCCGCCGCCGCTTGACGGTCATGAACACGCTGCAAGACTTCGAGCGACTGTGCGTGGCCCTCGCGAGCTACGACCTGCCGGTTCGGATCGCGTTCGAGGCAACCGGCAACTACCACCGGCCGCTGGCGCACCATCTCGGCCGGGTCGGGTTCGACCTGAAGCTTGTTTCCTCCGTTGGCTTGGCGCGGACGCGGGAGGCCCTGCACAACAGCTGGGACAAGAACGACCCGAAGGACGCCCAGGTCATCCTCCACATGCTGGAGATCGGCGCCGTGCAGTTCTTTCACGATCCGATGGTGGTCGGGACGTCCGACATCCAGGAACTGTCGAAGACCCACGAGATCGTGTCGCGATCGAAGACCGAGCTCTGGCACCGCATCCTGACCCACTACCTGCCGCTCTATTTCCCCGAGGCCGAGCGATTTCACCGAAGCTCGCGGACGGATTGGTTTCTGGCGTTCCTGGAGAAGTACCCATCGCCACACATGATCTCGGTCATGAGCCGGGACGACTTCATTGCTGATGCCTGGGACGTCGTGGGCCGGAAGGTCTCCAAAGAGCGCTTGCTTTCAGATATTTACGCAACAGCCGTTGGTTCGGTGGGACTTCCCGTCCACCCGGACTCTGATGCGCTGCGCATGTTCCGCCTCGTTCTTGCAGAGGGCCGCGGCTTGGTGCGGCAGCGTGATCAAATCGAAGCGCGGGCGGTCGAGTTGCTGTCGGACCTACCTGACTATCAGCTGCTGACAACCATTCCCCGCATCGGGCCGATCAACGCAATGACCATCCTCGCCGAGGCCGGTGATCTACGTCGGTTCCGGCATCATCGGCAGTTCCTGAAGTTCTGTGGCATGGACCTCGCCACCGTTCAGTCCGGCATGTTCCGCGGTCAGAGCCGCATCTCGAAGTACGGCTGCGCCCGGCTCCGGCGAACACTGTGGATGGCCGGCCAGACCGCGGTGCTGAAGCGGACCAACAGCTTCCGCGACAAGTTCGAGCGCTACATCGCGAAGGATCGACACAATGCCCATCTGCGCCGCAAGGCCTACACCGCAATCGCGGCCAAGATGGCGCGCACCGTACACGCCGTGGTCAATCACGACGAACCCTATCGCCCCTTCTTCGAGGGGGTGAGCCCAGGCGGAAGGACCTCTCTCTGACGAGCCGTGGAGGCAGCTTGCTGACCTCGTAGATCATGTTCGGGCCTTCTGCTTGGGATTTGGGATCTCGTATTGAGGACGGTGAGGGCCGCCAGAGCGCGTACCCTGTGTTTGCTATGGAAGAGATCATTTCTTGACGGCAGAGCCCGTCTGGGCAAACTTAGCAGGGCATCCGGTTCGCCGGATGCCCCATGACCTGCTGACCTAAGCAGCCAGATTTTCCCGACATAGGACGTTGTCGGTGACTATGCTCTCGGGCTTGCCGTAGAGCCGCACCAGCGCATCCAGTTCCCGCGCCGCCCGAGCCCCCGAGATGCTGGTGTCGGCGATCAGGCCGAGGTTCTCGCGACAGCAGTCGTCGTTCACGGCCAGGATCCGGAACCGGCGCGAGGCGCCGAAGGTGTCGGAGACGAAGTCCATCGACCAGCGCTGGTTCGGACGCAGGGCCTGAGGCATCGGCGATCGGCTGCCGCGAGCGCGCTTGCGGCCACGCCTGCGGCGGACCGACAGGCCTTCCTCGCGATACAGGCGATACAGCTTCTTGTGGTTCTTCGTGATCCCCTTGCGCCCGACCAGGATGCCGATCCGGCGATAGCCGAACCGCCGCCGCTTCTCGGCGATCTCGCCCATTTCCTTGCGGATCTCCGGATTGTCCGGTGGACGTTCGCGCCGCACCGTCTTCGGATCGACACCAACCAGGGTCGGCGCATGCCGCCGACGGCCCGGCGCTGCGAGATATCATGATCCCGCATCGCCCGGAGCGCTGCATCCCGCCGCGCCATCGGCGTCGTCAGGGTTTTCCCACAAGATCCTTCAGCACGATGTTGTCCAGCATCGCATCCGCGAGCAGCCGCTTCAGCTTCGTGTTCTCGTCCTCGAGCTGCTTCAGACGTTTGGCATCGGACAGGTCCATCCCGCCGTATCGAGCCTTCAGCTTGTAGAATGTCGCAGGGCTCAGGCCGTGACGGCGGCACACCTCTGCCGTCGCCAGCCCGTTCTGCGCTACGATTGATCCACTGGATCAATCGCTTAACGCTTGAACCCTGCTCCTTGATCATCCCGATGATCTGCGCCTCGGTGAAGCAGCTTTTCCTCATGTCGTCTGCTCCTTCAGCTTGGGCAGACTCTACATTACGGCGAGGGCACTTCCGGGGGGCAGGTCATTTGGTGACGGCGGCTGAGAACCCCGGATCATGCCCTGAGGCCGATGTTGCGGTTCGGGTGACATCGCCGCCGTGTTCGCGTCGGTACGCCCGGGGTCAGGGGACGTCTGCCCCCGCACGCCGCATCCGGTGCCGGATAATCGACCGGTTCACCGGGTTCCCGCCCGGCGGCGCAGCAGACACACGAAGAACAGGCCGCCGACAAGGCCGGTCACGATGCCGATGGGCATGTCTTCGGGGCGCATGATGGTGCGCGCGGCAATGTCGGCCCAGATCAGGAAGATCGCGCCCATCAGCATTGCGGCGGGCAGCACCCGCGCATTGTCGCCCCCCACCACCAGCCGCACGATATGCGGGATCATCAGCCCGACAAAACCGATGACCCCGGAAAAGGCGACCATGACCCCGGTTACCAGCGCCGCCACCACGAAGACGGTCAGCCGGAACCGCGCAACCGCGATCCCCAGGGTTGCGGCGGTTTCGTCTCCGATGGTCATGGCGTTGAGCGACCCGGCGTTGAGGCGCAACCAGACCGCCGCCCCGGCCAGCACC
>JAFIEC010000045.1 GCA_020832725.1 Paracoccaceae bacterium
TAGGTGTGGCCCCGGCGGGTGTGGAATGGCCCGACACCGGTCATCACCATCTGCTGATCAACGTCGATCCGTCCGAAATCGATTTCGACGAGGGGCTTCCTGCGGATGATCGGTTCGTTCATTTTGGCGGCGGGCAGACCGAGGCCACGCTCGACCTGCCTGCAGGCACGCATACCTTCCAGTTGCTGATGGGCGAGCAGTTCCATATCCCTCATGATCCTCCGATCATGTCGGAAGTTATCACGGTCACGGTCGAGTAGTCGGCCCTGCACCTTGTACCCTGCGCCCCACGGCGCATGACAGGCCGCCGCACGAAGGCAACGCCCCTTCAGACCCCCATCAGGGCAGGGGGGTCTGGACGGTGCGTCATCGTTATGTCATCCCCGCCTGACCTGTTGCGGAGCACGTCTGCCTGCGCTTCGCCGGCGGCGCGGCATCTCTTTTTTTCACCGGGCCGATGGGTGCGTCGGCTGAAAGATGGGCGATGATCGAAGAAAGCAAGCCAGTTCTTGAAATCCGCAATGCGCGCCCCTCCGATGTTCCCGGCATCGTGGCGCTCTCGAAGAAGGTCTATACCGACGAGCCGGCTTATACGTCGGGCCAGATCAGGGGTCAGATCAACGCCTTTGGCGCCGGGACATTCGTCGCGCTCTACGAGGGCGAGGTCGTCGGCTATGCGGCGACCCTGCGTGTGCGCGAAGACCGGATCATGGGCCATCACACCTGGGCCGAGGTGACGGGCGGCGGCTATGCAAGCAAGGACAACGCCCGGGGCGAGTGGCTCTATGGGCTGGAGGTGATGGTCGATCCCGCCCGCCGCAGGCTGCGGCTTGGCAAGCGTCTCTATCAGGCCCGGGAACGCCTCTGCGTCGATCTGGAGTTGAAGGGCATCGCCTTTGGCGGACGCATCCCCGGGTATCGCCGCAATCACAAGACGTATCGCACCCCCGGCGCCTATTTCGCCGCCGTGGTCTCGGGCGCGCTGCGCGACCCGGTGATGAGCTTCCAGATGAAGGCCGGGTTCGAACCGGTCATGGCTCTTGAGAATTATCAGCCCGACGACAAGGCTTCGGGCGGGCATGCCGTTCTCATGGTCTGGCGCAACCCCTATTACGAGGACGCGACGCACGACCAGCCCGTAACCCGTGCCGACCCGGAAGTCGTGCGCGTGGCTGCCGTTCAGCTTCAGGCGCGCACCCTGAAATCGGCTGACGAGTTCTATGCCAACATCGACTATTTCGTGAATATCGCCTCCGAATACGGTGCCGACTTCGTCCTCTTTCCCGAGCATTTCACGCTCCAGCTGCTGTCCTGCGAGAGCGAGGAGCTGGAACCGGAGCGCGCCATCCAGCGCACCAGCGAACATACCGCGGAATTCACCGCACGCTTGCGCGACATGGCGATATCGCGGGCGATCAACATCGTCGGTGGCAGCCATGCGACCGTGACAGAGGATGGCGATATCCAGAATGTCAGCTTCATCTTCCTGCGCGACGGGACTGTCCACAGACAGGAGAAGCTTCATCCGACCCCGGATGAACGCAGCCACTGGAATATCAAGGGCGGTGACAGCATCGATGTCGTCAACACGGATTGTGGTCCGATCGGGGTGCTGGTCTGCTATGATTCCGAGTTTCCCGAAGTCGCCCGCCGCCTTGCCGACGAGGGCGCGCGCATCTTCTTCGTGCCCTACAATACCGACACGCGTCATGGTCATCTGCGCGTCCGCTATTGCTGCCAGGCCCGTGCGATCGAGAACCAGTGCTATGTGGTCACCGCCGGCATGGTGGGAAATCTCGACAATGTGTCGAACATCGACATCCAGTATGCGCAGTCTGCGATCCTGACGCCCTGCGACTTTCCCTTTGCGCGCGACGGTATCGCCGCCGAGGCCAGCGAGAATGTCGAGATGATCATCGTCGCCGACCTGAATCTCGCGACGGTGCAGTGGGCCCGCGCCCAGGGGTCGGTGCGCAATCTTCGCGACAGGCGTTTCGATCTGTACAGAACGCGGTGGAGGGACGGCGGCTGAAGCGTCACCTTCGCCACGATACGGTCAGGCATGCTGTCAGGGTGAAACAACGGCCCGGTTCCGAACGAACTGCCTGAATGGCGGACGAATTGCCCCGGCCATGATTGAAACCGGAGCACACAACCAGCAGGAGGATGCAGCCATGAAGGTCGATACGATCATCATCGGGGCGGGTACCGCAGGGCTGTCGGCTCTGCGCGAGGTCCGCCGCCAGACCGAGGATTTCCTGCTGATCAACGACGGGCATTGGGGGACGACCTGCGCGGCGGTGGGGTGCATGCCGTCCAAGGCGCTGATCGAGGCGGCGAATGCCTTTCACCGCCGCCGCCAGTTCGACACCTTCGGTATCCGCGGTTCCGACGGGCTGCGCGCCGACATTCCTGCCGTGCTGGAACATGTCCGGCATCTGCGTGACGGTTTCGTCAAGGGCCCGGAGGCAGTGCCGGGCGAACTGGGCCGGCGGGCGCTGCAGGGCCGTGCGCGGCTGGCAGGGCCCGGGGCGGTTCAGGTGGGCGACCTGCGGATCGCGGCGCGCGCCATCATCCTCGCACCCGGCAGCTCTCCGATCGTGCCCGGGCCCTGGAAGAGCTTCGGCAAACGCATCCTGACCAGTGACACGCTGTTCGAACAGACCGACCTGCCGAAGCGGATCGCCGTCATCGGCCTTGGGGCCATCGGTGTCGAGCTTGCCCAGGCGCTGGCGCGGCTGGGGCTGGAGGTGGCGGGTTTCGATGCGGCCCAAACGCTGGCCGGTATCGACGATCCGGCCGTCCTCGCCGCGCTGCGCCCCCTGATCGAGGCAGAGTTTGCCGTTCACCTCGGCAAGGCTGCGGAACTGGAGGATGAAGGTGGCACGATCCGCGTGACCGCGGGCAACGCCACCTTCGAGGCGGATGCCGTGCTTGCCGCCATCGGCCGCAAGCCCAACCTCGACGGGCTTGGGCTGGAGACGCTGGGCTTCACGCTCGATGATCGCGGAATGCCCCCGGTCGACCCCGAGACGTTGCGCATTGGCGACAGCCTCGTCTTTCTGGCGGGTGACGCCAACGCCGATCGCGCCCTGCTCCACGAAGCGGCAGACGAGGGCCATATCGCCGGACGCCTCGCCGCCCACGATGCGTCCGCGCAGGGTTTCTGCCGGCGCACACCGCTGGCGATCACCTTCTGCGATCCGCAGGTCGCCCGTGTCGGCCCCCCGCTCTCGGCGCTTCCTGCGGGTGTCGTCACGGGAGAGGTCGATTTCACGCGGCAGGGCCGGGCACGCATCGCGGCCTCTGCTGCCGGGCTTCTGCGGCTCTACGCCGACCCTGCCGACGCGCGGCTTCTGGGCGCCGAGATGTGTGCCCCCGCAGCGGAACACCTTGCGCATCTGCTGGCGCTGGCCATCGAGCAGCGTCTGACCGTGCCGCAGATCCTTGCCATGCCGTTCTACCATCCGGTGCTGGAGGAGGGCTTGCGCAGCGCGCTGCGCGAACTTTCGAGACACCTGCCCGACAGGGGCGGATCCGACCTGTCGCGTTGCGGCGACATCGGCCACGACGCGCTGGATTGACATCTGTTTTGGCACCCGGCCTGCGCGACCGATGCGAGATGCGGGCCGCGCCGGGCTGCACGGCAGTGCCAGCAGGTGGGTGTATCTGGGCGCAAACCTGCTAGAATGGCGTCGCTGTGCGCGGAGGTGGCAGATGAAACCCATCGATTTCTGGTTCTCGATCGGCAGTACCTATACCTGCCTGACAGTGATGCGGTTACCCGCATATGTCCGTGAACGGGGTGTGACGGTCATCTGGCGTCCGTTCAACGTGCGCGCCATCATGATGGAGCAGGCCAACATTCCCTTTTCGGGAAAACCCGTGAAATCCGCCTACATGTGGCGCGATATCGCGCGCCGCGCGGGAAAGTACGGGTTGTCGGTTTCTGTGCCCGCCCCCTATCCGCTTGAACACTTGCCGCTGGCCAATCAGGTCGCGTTGCTGGGCATGCAGGAGGGGTGGGGACAGGATTACGTGGTCGCGACCTACCACAGATGGTTCCAGGACGGAGCGCCGGCGGGAAGCGAACCCAACCTGTCGGAGAGTCTGCGGGAGATCGGGCAGGATCCGGCGCGTGTGCTGGGGGTGGCGGCATCGCCAGCAATGGAAGAGGCCCTTGCCGCCGAAACCGAAGAGGCCAAACGCCTCGGTGTCTTTGGCGCGCCCAGCTTTGTCGTCGAGGGCGAGGTCTTCTGGGGTGACGACCGCCTGGACGATGCCGTGTCATGGGCGCAGAGCGGGCGGGTGGACTGAATAGCTGCCTGCCCGAGCCCCGCATCCGGCGGTTTCCGGTGAAGGGAGGCGCTGTCATCGAGGGGAGGCCGTTTTATTTCCCTCCCGACCTTGCAAAGCTTCACGGCGATGACCATGTGTTCTCGGCAAGGCTTCTTCATTCGTTGTTCTGTCTCCTCACGGCTTCAGTTGCGACCCTGACGACACTGAGCCGGGCCATCGCGATCATGCGGATGGCATACAATACGAGGAGACATCACGATGGCTAATGGCACCGTGAAATGGTTCAACGCCACCAAAGGTTTCGGCTTCATCGCTCCCGAGCATGGTTCGAAGGACGTGTTCGTGCACGTCAGTGCGCTGGAACGCGCCGGCATTCGCCAGCTTGACGATGGCCAGGCGGTGACGTTCGATCTGGAAAGCGACCGGAACGGCCGCGAATCCGCGACGAACCTCGTGCTTGCCTGAACGAAAGTTCGGCAGACGCGACATATCGGGACGGGGGGTGGCTCAGGTCGCCCCCCGTTTTTTCTTGGCAGCAGGTTTTCAGCACCGTCTGGTTCTCCCGCCCGGAGGGCGGTCGAGGGGCTGGCGCTGACGCATCGACGCCTGCGCCGCAGCCGAGTTGCCGCCGCGCAAACCAGAATCGCGCCGGGCGCGGACTGGCCTTTGACTTCGCCCGTTCCGGACGATACGGCACACTATCGGCTGATCCTGAAGCGCGTCTGGCTCTCGCGCGGGCGGGGTGCGCCGCCCATCAGGCCCGAGGGCCCAATTCAGGCAGTACGACGTGATCGAAAATGAAATTGCCGCGCCTTTGGCCGCGGCGCTGCGCGAGCGCGGCTATGATACCCTGACCGCTGTCCAGCTGGCGGTGCTGAACCCCGATGCACGGGGGCGCGACCTGCTGGTCTCGGCGCAGACCGGGTCGGGCAAGACCGTCGCCTTCGGCATCGCCGCCGCACCCGATCTGCTGGGAGAGGATGGCCTGCTGCCCGCAGCGACCTTGCCGATGGCTCTGGCAATCGCTCCCACGCGGGAGCTGGCTCTGCAGGTCGCCGCCGAGCTGGCCTGGCTCTATGCCGCCACCGGTGCGCGTATCGCGACCTGCGTCGGCGGCATGGACTACCGCACAGAGCGTCGTGCGCTTGAGCGCGGGGCCCAGATCGTGGTTGGAACGCCGGGGCGGTTGCGCGACCATATCGAGCGCGGTGGCCTTGATCTGTCGCATCTGCGCGTTGCGGTGCTGGACGAGGCCGATGAGATGCTCGACCTCGGCTTTCGGGAGGACCTGGAGTTCATCCTGAAGCGGGCACCGACAGGCCGCCGCACGCTGATGTTCTCGGCCACGGTGCCGGCTGCCATCGAGAAACTCGCCCGGGATTTCCAGCGCGACGGGCTGCGGCTTGCCGCCCTCGGCGAGGCGCGGCAGCACGGCGACATCACCTATCGCGCGCTGTCTGTCGCGGGACGGGACCGCGAGAACGCCATCTTCAACCTGTTGCGGCTCCATGAATCGCGCACTGCCATCGTCTTTTGCAAGACACGTGCCAACGTTAACCACCTGCTTGCCCGGATGAACAATCGCGGCTTTCGGGCCGTGGCCATGTCGGGAGAGCTCTCCCAGCAGGAACGCACCCATGCCCTGCAGGCCCTGCGCGACGGGCGGTCGCGGGTGTGCATCGCCACCGATGTCGCCGCACGCGGCATCGATCTGCCGGGGCTGGAGCTGGTGATCCATGCGGATCTGCCGACCAATTCGGAGACCCTGCTGCACCGGTCGGGTCGCACTGGCCGGGCCGGTGCCAAGGGCGTTTCGGCGCTGATCGTGGCGCCGTCCGACTACAGGAAGGCGCAGCGCCTGCTGCAGGGTGCAAAGGTCGTGGCCGAGTGGGGCAGCGCGCCCTCGGCCGATGAGGTCCGTGCACAGGACGACATCCGGATGCTGTCCCATCCCGCGCTGACCACGCCCCTCGAAGACATGAGTGTCGCCAGCGATCTGCTGGCGCGGTTCGGGGCCGAGCAGGTCGCGGCGGCCTTTGTCCGGTTGTGGCGCGACGGCCGCCCGCCGCCCGAGGAACTGACCGAGATCCCGTCATCCCAGGACGCCGCGCCGCGCGCGCAGCGGGTCTTCGGGGCCTCGGTCTGGTTCGAGCTCTCCGTCGGTCACACCGGCCGGGCAGAGGCCCGCTGGCTGTTGCCCAAGATCTGCGAGGCTGGCGGTATCACCCGGGATGATATCGGCGCGATCCGCGTGCGTGAACACGCAACCCATGTGCAGATCGCCGTGGCCGCCGCCCCCCGGTTTGGCGCGTCCCTCGAGATCGAGCCGGGCCTGACGATGCGCCGCATGGAGGGCGAGCCGCCGCTTGCCGGCACGCCCGCTCCACGCCCGGCTCCGAAGGGTGCAAGGCCGACCCCTGCGGGCCATCGCAAGGCCGAAGACACGAGGACGGCCCGGCCTGCCACGGACAAGTCTGCGCCGCCCGTCCCTGCAAAAGCGCCGCCGGGCCAGCCGACAGCGACAGAGGTGGGCGATGCCCCCCGCGTGAAACAGCGCTGGAGCAAGGAGCAGAAAGACCAGAAACGCAAGACCACGACCCCGGCGAGCGGCGACAGGGAAACCGCCCCCAAGGGCAAGGGCGCAGTGTCGCGGAAACCGTCGGGCAAACCCCCGGCCAAGTCCTTGGGCAAACCCCCGGGCAGGAACTCCGCGACACGTTCTGCAGGAGATGGCCTTGCGCCACCGCGCAGGCCGAAGCGCAAGGTGTAGGCCTTCGCCTCCGCAATCCGGATGCTGCGGGTCGGGCGCGCGGTACGGTCAGCCCGACCTCAACGCGCGGCATGGGGTGCAGGCGCACTTCGGCGCAGCCACAGTTCGAGGGCGAGAAGATAGGGCAGGTAGAAGGCCACATACTGCACCTGGTCGAACGGCCCGTCGAGTTGTGCGGTGCTGCCCAGCCCATCGGTGAGAAGATACCAAAGGGCATAGTGCAGACGATAGATCAGCGACCCCATCACCAGCACGAGAAGCCTCAGCGCCCATGCGCGATGACGCGCATATGCGCCGGCGCGCGCATGTCGCCATGCCTGTATCGCCGCGACGAGCACAAGCACCCCGTAGAGCGCGAAACCCGCATCCATCAACGGCCCGGCCAAGCTGCCCCGAAGCGCGATATAGCCCAGACCGCCAAGTGCGGTGACGATCGATGCGGTGACGACGACCCGCCCCAGGACACGATGCGCTGCCGGAAACCGCGCGCGGAGCGAGGCGATCAGCTGCAGCGGGGCCAACACCATGATCAGGGCGCCCAGAACCATGTGCGAAAAGACCGCAAGATTGGCTGATGTGCCATCCGGCGTGTAAAGATAGGTCTCGTCCGTCAGATCCAGGCCAAGCCCGCGCAGCCCGAACAGAAGCGAATAGGCTGCAAAGGCCAGCACGGGCACCGCAAGAAGGGTGAGGCCCGAGATGGCCGCTGCCCCTGCACAGCCCGTTATCCAGTGCATCGCGCCTGCCTCCCGTGCGTCTGACACCTGCAACGTAGTGCGCGGCCGCGCGCCGTCACAAGGTGTCGCTCGGTGTGGTCGGGCCCCTGTCATCGGCGCGATCGCGCAGTGCCCGGCCAGAGCGGCGGCGCATTTGACCCCGCATCGATCCGGGGCAGGGGTGGTGCTCGAAATATTACTTGCTTTTGCAAGTGAATTTGCAAGTATGAGATCAGGCCATCGACCGCCGCCTTTCCCGGCGGCGGGAATCAGATGGCTCCGAACAGGGAGACACGAGAATGAGAACCCGGTTTCTTGCAGCCCTCGCTGCAGTATCGCTGTGTGCCACGACGCTGCCCGCGACGGCACAGACCTTCTACCGGATGGGAACGCTCGAGCCCGGCGGCACGATCTACACGATCACGGCGGGATTCGCGCAGGCCGTGAATCGCCATGTGCCTGATGTCGAGGTTCAGGTGAATGCCACCGGATCTGCCGCGCAGCATATGCTGTCGGCCGCAAACGGTGATCTGGAGTTCTTCATGCACTCCACGATCCTCTACCACCACATGACGCGCGGCACCGCCATGTATGCCAACCTTGGCAATGCCCCCGAGCTTTCGCAGCGGCTGCGCGGCATCTTCAACTTTCCGGTCGGTGCGTGGCACGCCCTGACCTATGCCGACAGCGGCATCGAGACGTTCGACGACATCCGCGGCAAGATGGTGTTCCTCGGCCCCCCCTCGGGCGGTGCCACCGAATTCACCCGTGAGGTCGTCGAGGGTGCGACAGGGCTTGTCGCAGGTGAGGATTTCCGGGTCGCCAACATGGGCTTCGAGGCCGCCCAGCAGGGTTTTCAGGACCGTCGGATCGACGTGCTGATCTTTCCGTCGCTGATCCCCGGGGCTTTCGTCCAGCAGCTTGCGCTGACCAACCGCATCAGGCTGATCCCGCTGAAGCCCGAGGACTTCGAGAAGCCGGGCGTTGTCTCGGCCATGTCGGTCCCCGGGCGCACGCAGGAGCTGATCGATCCCGCTCTCTATGAGGGGAACATCATCAACGAGGAGCCGGTGCTGACGGTCGGTGCGTGGATCGGGGTGGGCGCTCGTGCCGACTTGCCCGAAGAGCTCGTCTATGACGCGACGCGCGCGTTCTGGGAAAACATCAACGAACTGCATGCCCAGGGCCCGGCGTTTCAGGGTATCACTCTCGATACGGCATTGTCGGCGATCAACATGCCGCTCCATCCGGGTGCCTTGCGCTTCTACGAGGAGCAGGGCCTCGAGATCCCGGCCATCGGCCGCGGCGAGTGACGCGCGATATCTGAACAGGACTGAATTCATGCGAATAGACCTTCTCGGTTCGGCAGCAGCGCTGCCGGACCCCGACCGGAACCACACCGGCATTGCCGTCACGGTTGCGGATCGGACCTATCTGGTCGATTGCGGCCATGGCGCCACCCGGCAGCTGATGCGCAACAACCTCGACCATGTCGCGATCGACCACGTCTTCCTGACGCATCTGCATTACGATCATGTGGCCGATTTCCCCTACTTCATGATTTCGAGCTGGATGTGCGACCGTGCGAATGCACCCATCGTCTTTGGCCCGCCCGGGACCGACGCCTTTGTCGGTCATCTGTTCGAAGGGGGCGCGTTCGATGCCGACATCAGGGCCCGGTCGGCCTATCCGAAGCGGCAGGGCAACCTGCATGTGCTGCGCCCCGAGATCCGCACCATCACTCCGGGCGTGATCTTTGAGGACGAGCATGTCCGCGTCATCGCCGAGCCCGCCGATCACATCCCTCCCGAGATCTGCGAATGCTATGCGTTCCGCTTCGAGGCGGGGGGCAAGAGTTTCGTCTATTCCTCCGACACGCGCCCCCTCGAGGGGATCGAGCGGCTCGCGCGGGATACCGACCTTCTGGTGCATGACTGCACCTTTCCACGCACGGCGCTGGAATTCCGCGATCAGGTGGGGGTCGGAACCTCGGCCCATACCAGCCCTGCAGATCTGGGCGCGCTGGCCGCGCGGGCCGGGGTGAAGGCGCTGGTACCCTATCACTTCGGGCATTTCGACACCACGAACCCCGTCCTGCGCAAGCACCTTGCCGGGCACATGCCGATCAACCTTGCCGGGCCTGACCTGCTGGACGAGGTCGTGTCCGACATCCGCAAGTCCTATGACGGGCCTGTGCATCTTGCACGGGACGGGCTGCGGTTCGACCTGTGAGCGACGCGGCGGCCTCGCGCTGGACAACCGGCCGCAATCTTGCGGCCGGTATCTTCGGTTTCGCGCTGGCCGCGACCGCTCTCTATACGGCCGGGATCGGCTCGATCGAGGAATACTGGCACCGCTCGGGCGTGCTGTGGCTGGCCTGCATCGCGGTGGTGCTGTCCCAGCCTCTGGCCCTGGGGCGGACGGGGCCCCTGCGCCTTGTGGCCATCGCGGCCGATCTTGTCCTGGTCGGGGCGTTCTCGGCGGCGATCTACTGGTTTCTTCACCTCAGCGCCGCGCTCTGGTCGGGCCTGTATCTGCTGTCGTCCACCGACATATTGCTCGCGACGACAGGCCTTGTGGCGCTGCTGGAACTCACGCGCCGGGCGTTCGGCTGGCCGCTCGCGGTTCTGGCGGGTCTTGCGTTGCTCTATGCGCTGGGAGGGCAGAGCCTGCCGGGGATCCTGCGCCATGCCGGCTACAGCCCCCAGGCTGTTGCCCAGACCGTCTGGTACAGCCTCAGCGGGGTCTTCGGGGTCGCCGCCTCGGTCATGGTTACCCTTGTCTTCGTCTACATCGTGTTCGGTGCCGTGCTGGAGGGCACCGGGGCCGGGGCGCAGATGCTTCGGGTCGCGACGCGCGCGACGGGGGGTCTTGCGGGAGGACCGGCCCATGCTGCGGTTGGTGCCAGCGCGCTTTTCGGCACCATCTCGGGCAGTGTCACGGCCAATGTCGTGGGCACTGGTGTCTTCACCATGTCGATGATGAAGCGCCGCGGTTTTGCCCCGGGCTTTGCCGGCGGGGTCGAGGCTGCGGCCTCCTCGGCGGGTCAGTTCCTGCCCCCGGTGATGGGAGCCGCCGCTTTTCTCATGTCCGAACTGGTGGGCATCAGCTACCTCTCGATCGCGCTGGCAGCCCTGCTGCCGGCGCTGCTGTTCTTTGGCGGGCTCTTCGCTGCCGTGGCCATCGAGGCGCGCAAGCTGGGCATGAAGCCCGTGCCCCGCGCCGAACGGGAGCACCTGACGCGCAGCGACCTTGTCGCCTCGCTGCTTTTCGTGCTGCCCATCGGTACGGTGGTCGCGGTGCTGGTGATGGGCCGTTCGCCGGCCATGGCCGGGTTCGTGGCGATCATCGTCGGCGTTCTGGCAGGTCTGGTGCTGAACGCCGAATTGCGGGCGCAGCCCTGGCGCATCATCGTTGCGCTGTCGCGCGGAGGGATCGCAGGCGCGCGCATCATGGTCGCCGTCGGCGCCATCGGGGTGCTCATCGGCGTGCTGAACCTGACCGGGCTGGGCATGCGGCTGTCGCAGCTGATCATCTCGGGGGGCGGTGGCCTGCTGATGCCCTCGCTTCTGGCCACCATGCTGGCCAGCCTTGTACTCGGCATGGGTCTGCCGACCTTGCCTGCCTATCTCATCATCGTGATTCTCGTGGGGCCTGTTCTGCAGGCGCTGGGCGCTCCGCTTCTGGCGGCGCATCTGTTCGTCATGTATTTTGGCGTCTTCTCGGCATTGACGCCGCCGGTCGCGCTTGCGGCCTTTGCTGCGGCCCCTATCGTGCAGGCCGACCCGCTGGACATCTCGCTCCGGGCGATGAGGCTGTCGCTGCCCGGCTTCGTCATCCCCTATGTCTTCGTGACGCAGCCCGAGCTTCTGATCGTGTTCGCCGACAGCTGGGTCGATGTCGTCTGGGTCGTGATCCGCCTTGTGCTTGCCATCTGGATGATCACAACGGCCCTCGCCGCGTTCGATCATCGGCGCCTCGGCGCGGCGTCGGTCCTGCTGCGGCTTGCGGCGGCGCTTGCGCTGGTGACAATATGGTTGCCAGTGCAACTTCTGGGGCTCCTCGTGGCATCGGGTATCGTTCTCATCTCGCTCAGACAGGCCCGATGGCAATGACCCTGAACAACGAGCCTCCTGCCGCGTTGGTCAACCCCGACGAGATCGGCCCCGTGCCAACGGGTGACGGAGGCTTGCCCGAAGGACTGCCACCCTTCGATCTCGATCGTCATCTCCCGCAGCTGATCAACATGACCATGGCCGAAGTGAACGGCCGCCTCGACGCCGCGCTGCGCGCGATCGATCTGCCGCTGGCCCATTGGCGACTGCTGGCGATCGTCCGCTCGCGCCCCGGCTGTACGCTTTCGGATGTCGCCAGCCTCACGGTGATCGACATGTCGACATTGAGCCGGGCAATCAGGCGGCTGGAGGAAGACAAGCTTGTGCGCCGCAGGTCCTCCCGGGCCGATGGACGGCGGATGTCGCTGCATCTGACATCCCATGGCGAGGGGGTCTTCGCCGAGGCCTGGTCCGTCGTCTCGCGCTACTACGCCTTCCTCTTCGCCGGGCTGACCGAGGAAGACGAGGCCGCCCTGCGCCGGATCATGCACGAGCTTCGGGATCGACTGGATCGGAGTCCCTGGGATTCCCTCTAGAGGGTGCGCGCAAGACACGCGTAGCCTTCTAGGCTCCGGGCCCGCGGAGGGCGCTGCCACCGTCGATCTCCAGGATTGTCCCGGTGATGTTCCGGGCGCTTTTCCCGCTGGCCAGAAAGACATACGCATCGGCGATATCCGAAGGGGCGGCCAGGAAGCCCAGCAACATGCGCTTCGGGTCCGGCGGGGGCACGGCACCTTTTGCCGTAAGGTCGGGTGGGGCCTGAAGGCCGGTCTCCACATAGCCGGGTGCCACGGCGTTGACGCGGACCAGGGGCGCGAGTTCGAGGGCGAGTTGCCGGGTGAGCCCGTTGACCGCGTGCTTGGCGGCGACATAGAGCGCACCTCCGAAGCCCGCGTGACGCCCCGAAATGCTGGACGTGAATACCACGCAGCCGCCGCGTTCGCGCAAGGCAGGCAGCGCTGCGTGGACGCCCAGCATGTAGCCCTTCACGTTCACCGAGAACAGCTGATCAAAGCCCTCTGCGAGTGCCTCACCCGAAATATCGCCAAAGCTGAAGCGATCGTCATAGATGCCTGCATTCCCGACAAGGATGTCGAGGCCGCCGAATGCCTCGATCGCGCAGTCCACAGCGCGCCGATTATCGGCCCATTCCGCGACATCGCCCACCACATGGCGATAGCGTCGGGGGTCCCCGGGCGCATCCTCCTGCGCGACGCGGTCGAAGCCGACGACACTTGCGCCTGCCTCCAGATAGGCCGCCACGACGGCGCGTCCGATCCCGCCCCCCGCGCCGGTCACGAGCGCCACCTTGCCCTGCAGCTGCATGCCTGTGTCCTCCCTTGTCGCCCGGGCATCATGCACAATCGGGCATCGTGTGTTGACCATCTGGTGTGTAACATACTAAGCTGGCGCCGACACGTCAGAACCAGGTGGAAACCATGCGAAAGTTGCTTACTACCGTTCTTGGAAGTTGCGTCCTCGCCCTGTCGCTCGCGCCGGCACACGCCCGCGACGAGATCAGGGTGGGAGTTACCGGCACGTTCACCGGCCCTGCGGCGTCGATCGGCATCCCCTACCAGCAGGCGGCCCGACTGTTCCCCGAGGAAATCGGGGGCCGAAAGGTGGAGTGGGTTGTCCTGGACGACGGCGGTGATCCGAATCTCGCTGTGCGCAATGCGCGGCGGTTCACGGAGGATCTGGAAGTGGATGCCATCCTGGGCTCCACCTCTCCGCCGGGCTCCATGGCGATCTTCGATGTCGCGATCGAAAGCGGCACGCCGCAATTGTCTCTCGCCCCGGTCGGGATACCGGCGGACAGGCGGACATGGCTGTTCAGTGTTCCGCAGCCGGTTCCGGTGATGGTCTCGGCGCTGGTCGAGCACATGGTCGCCAATAACATCACGCGTGTTGCCTATATCGGCTTCACTGACAGCTGGGGCGACCAGAATCACGATGCTCTGCTGCAGGAGGCGGAAAAGGCCGGCATCACGGTGCTGACGAACGAGCGCTATAACCGGACCGATACCTCGGTGACCGCTCAGACGCTGCGGATGCTTGGCTCCAATCCCGATGCGGTCTTCATCGGTGCCAGCGGCACGCCGGCTGTCCTGCCCAACATCGAGCTGCGCGACCGTGGCTTTACCGGTCAGATCTACAATTCTCATGGCAGCATCTCGCCCTTTGTGCTTCGGGCCGGTGGCGCGGCGATGGAGGGCAGCATCGCCCCGACAGGGCCGATCGTCGTCACCGAAAGCCTGCCCGACGATTACCCGACCAAGGCGCCCGCGCTCGACTTTCTCGCCATCTACGAGGGCGAGTACGGGCCTGACTCCCGCAACCCGTTTGCGGGCTATGCCTGGGATGCGATGCTGATCCTGTCTGCGGCGATCCCTGCCGCTCTGGATGTGGCGGAGCCCGGGACGCCCGAGTTCCGCGAAGCCCTTCGCGCCGCGATCGAAGATGGTCGCGAGGTTGCCGGCACCCATGCGGTCTACAGGTATACCGAGGACGACCGCTACGGCGTCGACGAGCGGTCCCGCGTGCTCGTGGTCGTTACTGACGGCCGGTACGAGTTCCTGCCGCACTGATGCCAGCACCAGAGGGAGGCGGAGTACCAGGATGAACACGACCCTTGGTCTGCTGCTGGCGCAGGATGGAATCATCAACGGGACCGTCTACGCCTTTCTTGCCGTCTCCCTCGTGCTGGTCTTCCTTGTCACCCGGGTTCTCCTTGTCGCACAGGGAGAATTCGTGGTCCTGGGGGCGATCACCATCGCGCAGCTGCAGCGTGGTGAAGCTGCCGGTGCCTTCTATCTTCTGGTCGGGCTTGCCGCCATCTGCATCGTGATCCTGACCCTGCGCCTGTGGCGGGACCGCAATATCCGCGCCTGGGCGTGGCAGGTGGGCTTTTGCGCGGTCTCGGTCGGCGTCGCGGCGCTGCTGCTCTGGCTGGCGCAATCGGTATCGCTGTTCGCGCTGATGGTCGTGACCACCCTTGCCATGGTCGCGCCGATGGGCCCGATGCTTTACTGGATCGCATTCCGCAGCCTGGCGGATTCCTCGATCCTCATCCTGCTCTTCGCCGCGATGAGCGTGCACTACATCCTGCTTGGCCTGATGCTGCCGCTGTTCGGCCCCGAAGCCTATCGCGCTGCACCCTATGTGTCCGGGCGCATCGATGCCGGGGTGACGACCATCTCTGCCCAGAGCATTCTCGTGGTCGGCGTCTTCATCGTCCTTACGGCGGCGCTCTGGTTCCTGTTTCGCTTCACGATGGTCGGCAAGGAATTGCGGGCTGTCTCGGTCAATCGCATCGGCGCGCGACTGGTCGGCATATCGCCCGACATGACGGGTGCGGTGGCCTTTGCCCTCGCCTCGAGCATCGGCGCCCTGGCGGGGATGCTGATCGCTCCGATGTCCAACATCTACTACGACTCGGGTTTCCTCTTCGCACTGAAGGGCTTCGTGGGGGCGGTCATCGGCGGCCTCGCCAGCTTTCCGCTGGCCGCGGTCGGATCTATCCTTGTGGGCATCACGGAATCCTTCACGGCATTCTACGCCTCGGCGGTGCGCGACAGCATCGTCTTTGCGCTGTTGTTGCCGGTGCTGCTCTACATGTCGCTGCGTAAGTCTCATGGCCGTCCCGAGGAGCATGGCGAATGATGTGGGCACGACTTGTCGTGGTGGCGGTGCCGATCCTTGTGGCGGCTGTGTCATTCCTCTTGCCCAGCTACTGGGTCACGCTGATGACATCCGCCGGGATGATCGCGCTGGTCTGCATCGGCCTCGGGGTGATGGCGGGGCAGGCCGGCATTGCCTCCTTCGGGCAGGCGGCCTTCGTCGGCGTCGCGGCCTACACGACCGCGATCCTGACCACCCAGTACGGAATGTCGCCCTGGCTTTCGCTGTTCGGCAGCCTTGCGATGACGACCGCAGCTGCCTTTGTCATCGGCTGGGTGACGGTGCGCCTCTCGGGGCACTTCCTTGTGCTGGGCACGATCGGATGGGGCGTCAGCTTCTTCTATCTGTTGGCGAACATTCCCGCATTCGGGGGCTATAATGGTATCGGCGGACTGCCCGCGCTCCTGCCGATTTCCGGCCTCGAAGGCCGGATCGCCTTCAACATCCTCGTCTGGCTTCTTGTCTGTCTTGTCGCACTCGCCTTCCTCAACGTCCTCGACAGCGTCCCTGGCCGCGCGATACGGGCAGTGCGCTTCAAGGCGATGGCCGAATCCTTCGGCGTCGATACCGCGCGCTACAAGCTGGCCGTCTTCGTGCTGGCGGCCCAGGCGGCGGGGCTTGCGGGCTGGCTTCAGGCGCATTTCCTGCGCTTCGTGAACCCCAACCCTTTCGGGCTGAACGCCAGCGTCGAATACATGTTCGTCAGCATCATCGGAGGGGTTGGCCACCTGCTGGGCGGGATGATCGGTGCGGTCGTCGCCATCTTCACGAAAAGCAACCTGCAGAGCCATCTTCCCGGACTGATACCGGTCACCGGCAATTACGAGATCGTCGCCTTCGGCGTACTTGTGCTGCTGCTGCTCCATTTCGCGCCCAGCGGGATCACGCAATGGGTGCCCGAACGGCTTCGCATGCGCGCCGTCGCGCCGCAGGAGACCGGGAGCACGCTGTCACAACGCCCAAAGCCGGAGCCGGACAGCGTGGTTCTGAAGGCCAGCGGCGTAAGCAAGCATTTCGGAGGCGTGATCGCCGTCAACGATGTCTCAATCGAAGTGAGGGCCGCCGAGATCGTGGCGATGGTCGGGCCGAATGGTGCGGGCAAGAGCACCCTGTTCGATCTGGTGAGCGGGCTGACGACCGTGACCTCGGGTGAGATCTCGCTGATGGGGGAGCGGGTGGACGGGACGGCGGCGCGGGCCATCGTGCAAAAGGGGGTTGCCCGGACATTCCAGCATGCGCAACTGAACGAGGACATGACGGTCCTCGAGAATATCGCCCTGGGCGGCCATCTGCGGCAGGGGTCCAGCGTGTTT
>JAFIEC010000054.1 GCA_020832725.1 Paracoccaceae bacterium
GAGGCGGAAGGTCAGTGCCGTCTGGCGGATGCGGAACGGATAGGGCCGGTAGTCAGAGAGCAGGGTGCGGGCAGGCGTGGGGGTGTCGCGCATATGGTCCTCCATGAAGACCCAATCTAGACCCTGCATCGGGGCTATCAACCCTGCAGTCGTGGACGCGCGGGCAAGGCAGGCAGGGCCGCGAAGACCGCGCCCCTTGGCCCCGGCCTCCCGGCACGCTAGCTGCGGCGGATGGCTCCTGTCATCCTCTGGTTCAAGCGCGACCTGCGCATCACCGACCATCCCGCGCTGGCGCAGGCGGCGGCGGCGGGCGGGCCTGTGCTGCCCCTGTATATCGCCGAGCCGGAGCTCTGGGCGCAGCCCGATGCATCGGCCCGGCAATGGGATTTCGTCGCCGCCTGCCTGCACGCGCTCCGCCGCGACCTCGCCCGGCTGGGCCAGCCGCTGGTGGTGCGCACCGGCGAGGCGGTGGCGGTGCTGGAGGCGTTGCGCAGCGCTCACGGGGCGGCGCGCCTGGTCAGCCATCAGGAGACCGGCAATCTGTGGACCTTTGCGCGCGACCGGCGGGTGGCGGCCTGGGCGCGGGCGGCGGGCCTCCCATGGGAGGAGGTGGCGCAATCGGGCGTGGTGCGCCGGCTGTCGGGGCGCGACGGCTGGCAGACGGCCCGCGATGCCTTCGTGTCAGCCCCCCTTTCCCCCACGCCCGATGCCCTGCCCCCGCTGCCGGGGCTGGAGCCCGGCCCCATTCCCGAGGCGCGCAGCCTGCGCCTGCCCCATGACCGCTGCCCCCATGCGCAGGCGGGCGGCAGGGGGCGGGGCGAGGAAGTCCTGCGCTCGTTTCTCGCCGAGCGCGGGCGGGGCTATCGTGCGGGCATGTCCTCGCCCCTGGGCGGGGCGCGGTCGTGCTCGCGGCTTTCGCCCTATCTGGCGTGGGGCGCGCTGTCGGTGCGCGAGGTGGCCCATGCGACCGAAGAGGCTGCCCGGCTGCATCGGGGCAGCGCCGGATGGGGCGGATCGCTGGCGGCGTTTCGCGCGCGCCTTGCTTGGCGGGACCACTTCATCCAGAAACTGGAGGACGCCCCCGACCTGGAGACCCGCTGCCTGCACCCCGCCTATGAGGGGCTGCGCCCGCGCGACAGCGACCCCTCCCGCCTGCGCGCCTGGGAACGGGGCGAGACGGGGCTGCCCTTTGTCGATGCCTGCATGCGGTCTCTGGCGGCGACGGGATGGCTCAACTTCCGGATGCGCTCGATGCTGATGGCGGTGGCCTCGTATCACCTGTGGCTGGACTGGCGGGCCACGGGGCCGCATCTGGCGCGGCTGTTCACCGATTACGAACCCGGCATCCACTGGGCGCAGGTCCAGATGCAATCGGGGACCACGGGCATGAACACCCATCGCATCTACAATCCGGTCAAGCAGGGCCGGGACCAGGACCCTGCCGGAGTCTTCACCCGCGCCTGGGTGCCCGAACTGGCCGAGGTGCCCGACCACCTGCTCCAGGCTCCCTGGACGTGGGAGGGGGCCTCCCGGCTGCTGGGGCGGCGCTATCCCGAACCGCTTGTAGATGTGGCCGCCGCCGCCCGCGCCGCCCGCGAGACGATCTGGGCGGTCCGCCAGCAAGAGGGCTTTCGCGAGACGGCCGCAGCCCTTGTGGCGCGCCATGCCAGCCGCAAGCGTCCGCCCCTCCGCAGGGGCTCGAGGGCGGGGGGCGGGGCCGCGCGGGATGGACAGATGAGCTTTGATTTCTGATGCCACGCGGCCTGCACAAGCGTGACCTGCCGCAAAAGACCTGCGTCACCTGCGGGCGGCCCTTCACCTGGCGGCGCAAATGGGCGAAGGTCTGGAACGAGGTGCGCCATTGCTCCGACGCCTGCCGCCGTGCCCGCAAGCGCCGGGGCGGGGCCGGGGCAGGCGCGCCCGTCGGAACCAGTTGAGGAGAGCACCATGCCCGATCTGTCGCTAGCCCGCGCCCGCCGCATCCTGCGCGGGGCGCTTGCCTTCGGGCGCAACGCAGAGATGCGGCCCCTTGCGGTTGTCGTGCTGGATGCAGGCGGGGCGCTGGTCGCCTGCGAACGCGAGGACGGCTCGCCTCCGGGTCGCGTCGACATCGCCCGGGCCAAGGCCAACGGGGTGGCCATGATGGGCATTCCCGGATCACGCATGGCCGAACTGGCCGATGCCAGGCCTGCCTTCATCGGTGCGGTTGCGGGGATCTGGCCCGGCGGCCTGGTGCCGGTGCAGGGGGGCGTGCTGGCGCTTGACAGCCGGGGCCGCATCATGGCCGCCATCGGAGTGAGCGGCGACACCTCCGAAAACGACGCCGCAGCCGCGGTGGCGGGGATCGAGGCGTCGGGCCTTGTGGCACAGGCCTGAGGACGCCGGGCCGGCTGCGGGCAGGCTTGCCCCGCCTGCCCGCTTCTTCTAGAGGTCTGCGGCGATGCCCGGCCCCGTGCCGGGCCCCTGCCGGAGGCCGCCATGCTCGATCTCGCCTTTTCCGAACCCGCGCCCCGCGTCATCTCCGGTGCCCGCGAGGAATGGGAACTGGTCATCGGCATGGAGGTGCATGCCCAGGTCGCCAGCCAGTCCAAGCTGTTCTCGGGTGCCTCCACGACCTTTGGCGCAGAGCCCAATTCGAACGTCTCGCTTGTCGATGCGGCGATGCCGGGCATGCTGCCGGTGATCAACGAATTCTGCGTGGAACAGGCCGTGCGCACCGGGCTGGGGTTGCGCGCCGCGATCAACCTCTTCAGCCAGTTCGACCGCAAGAACTACTTCTACCCCGACCTGCCGCAGGGCTATCAGATCAGCCAGCTCTATCACCCGCTGGTGGGCGAGGGCGAGGTTCTGGTGGACCTTGCCCCCGGCATCGGCCGGCGTGTGCGGGTAGAGCGCATTCACCTTGAACAGGACGCCGGCAAGTCGATCCACGACATGGACCCGAACCTGTCCTTCGTCGATCTCAACCGCACCGGCGTGGCCCTGATGGAGATCGTCAGCCGCCCCGACATCCGCAGCCCCGAGGAGGCGGCGGCCTATATCGCCAAGCTGCGCCAGATCATGCGCTACCTCGGCACATGCGACGGCAACATGCAGAACGGCAGCCTGCGCGCCGACGTGACCGTCAGCGTCTGCCGCCCCGGCGCCTATGATCGCTATCGCGAAAGCGGCGATTTCTCGCATCTCGGCACGCGTTGCGAGATCAAGAACATGAACTCCATGCGCTTCATTCAGGCCGCCATCGAATACGAGGCGCGCCGCCAGATCGCGCTGATCGAGGATGGCGGCAAGGTGGTGCAGGAAACCCGCCTCTACGATCCCGACCGCGGCGAGACGCGCTCCATGCGCTCCAAGGAAGAGGCGCAGGATTACCGCTATTTCCCCTGCCCCGACCTGCTGCCCCTCGAGATCGAGCAGGAATGGGTCGACGCCATCGCCGCCAGCCTGCCCGAGCTGCCCGATGCGCGAAAGGCCCGCTTCGTGCGCGACTTCGGCATGACCGAATACGACGCGGGCGTGCTCTCCGCCGAGGTGGAATCGGCCGCCTTCTTCGAGGCGGTGGCCGCCGGGCGCGATGGCAAGCAGGCCGCCCACTGGGGCATCAACGAGTTGTTCGGCCGCCTCAACCGCGAGGGGCTGGAGATCGGCGCAAGCCCGGTCAGCGCGGCACAGCTGGGCGGGGTGCTCGACCTCATGGCCTCGGGCGAGATCTCGGGCAAGATCGCCAAGGATCTGTTCGAGATCCTGTGGGCCGAGGGGGGCGACCCGGCCGAGATCGTGGCCGCACGCGGTATGCGTCAGGTCACCGACAGCGGCGCGATCGAGGCTGCAGTTTACGAGATCATCGCCGCCAACCCCGCCCAGGTGGAGAAGGCGCGCGCCAACCCCAAGGTGGCGGGGTGGTTTGTGGGGCAGGTGATGAAGGCCACGGGCGGCAAGGCCAATCCCCAGGCCGTCAATGCCGTGGTTCTGGCGCGGCTGGGCATCGAGGACTGAGCGCGCGGCGCGCGCCATGCGCGCTTGACAGCCCGAACCCGTCGGGGCAAACCGCGCGGACCATATCCCGCAACCGGGCGTTCCGTAGGCGCCAGACCGACGAGGAGAGCCGCATGGCCCAGATCTCCCTCACCTT
>JAFIEC010000298.1 GCA_020832725.1 Paracoccaceae bacterium
GTCTTGATCCCCACGATCTCGAACGCACCCTCGGGCAGGTCGTGGGCCGCCAGCAGGCGGGCACGGGTCTCATGGGCCTGGGCCAACGCCAGCGGAGAGCCGCGGGTGCCGATGCGCAGGGGCCGTTCGGGGCTGGGCAGATCGCGTATCATGAACACGGCATAGCCGCCTTGCGCGGGACTGACAATTGCTCTCGGATTGACTTTGTCGGGTCGACACGAAACATCTGGTCGCGCAGCGAAACCGAGGGACCATGACAGATCAGAAATTGCTCTTGCGCGCGCTGGGGGGCGAAACGCTTCCGGTGCCGCCCGTCTGGATGATGCGTCAGGCCGGGCGCTACCTGCCCGAGTACCGCGCCACGCGCGCGCAGGCGGGGGATTTCCTCAGCCTGTGCTACAATCCCGAGCTTGCCGCCGAGGTGACGCTTCAGCCGATCCGGCGCTACGGGTTCGATGCGGCGATCCTGTTCGCGGATATCCTGCTGCTGCCTCAGGCGCTTGGCGCAGACCTGTGGTTCGTCACCGGCGAGGGGCCGCGGCTTTCCACCATCACCGATGCTGCAGGCGTGGCGGGCCTGAGACCCGTGGCCGACATCCACGAGACACTGTCACCGATCTACGAGACCGTGCGCATCCTGTCGCGGGAGCTTCCGGCCGAGACGACGCTGATCGGCTTTGCCGGTGCGCCGTGGACGGTGGCCACCTACATGGTCGCGGGGCGCGGCACGCCCGACCAGGGCCCGGCCCATGCCTTCAAGGCCGCCGACCGGGCGGCGTTCTCGGCGCTGATCGACCGGCTGACCGAGGCGACGGTCGAATACCTCTCGGCTCAGGTAGAGGCCGGGGCCGAGGTGATCAAGCTGTTCGACAGTTGGGCAGGCTCCCTCAAGGGGGCGGATTTCGACGATTTCGCCCTTGCGCCCGCCCGCACCATCATCACCGCGTTGAAGGCCCGCCATCCCGGCCTGCCGGTGATCGCCTTCCCGCGCGAGGCCGGGGCCCGCTATGAGGGCTTTGCCCGGGCGGTGGGGGCCGATTGCCTGGCACTGGACAATTCGGTCGAAGCTTCCTGGGCCGCCGCACGCCTGCAGCCCGATGGCTGCGTGCAGGGCAACCTCGCGCCGCGGCACCTGGTCACTGGCGGCCCCGATCTGGTGGCGGAGACCCGCGCAATCTGTCAGGCGTTCTCCAACGGTCCACATATCTTCAACCTGGGCCATGGCATCACGCCGGATGCCGACCCGGAAAACGTGCACCGCATGCTCGAGGCGATCCGGGGCTGAGGCGGGGAGGGAACATGCGACAGGCAGGCGTTCGTCTTGCAGCAGCGGCGGCACTGGTGGCACTGGCAGGCTGCATCGAGCAGGAGGTGACCGCCTCCGGCGGAAGCCTCTATGCGAGCTATTGTGCTGCCTGCCACGGCACCGATGGTCGCGGCGGGGCCGGTGGCCCGGACCTTTCGCGGCTGTCGGCCCGGGCGCAGGGCGATTTCCCATTGGTGGAGGTTCTGGCCAAGATCGACGGCTATACCCGCGACCCGGCCGATGGCATGCCCGAATTCGGGGCGCTCCTCTCTGGTCCGACGGTGCCGGTCGAAACCGGGCCGGACGTGCTCACGCCAACCCCCGTGGCACTGGTCGCCCTTGCCGATCATCTGCGCACCCTGCAGCGCTAGGCGGGTGCCGCGCGGCTAGAAGTCGATGTGGCGGGAAAAGTCGCGGAGGGCGATGCGCCAGTCCTCGAACGATTCGGCGAAGTTCTCGCTGCTGACGCCTCCTTCGAGGTTGACGAAATAGGTCAGCCCCGCGCCCTCGTCCGTCTGGCGGGCCTGGCCCACGATCCGGTTGAGGTTCCACTCGTTGATGGATTCCAGCGAGGGCGGATTGCGCATGGTGAAGGTGACCGAATACTGCACCGCACCGCAATCCACGTTCTCGCGGCAATAGTAGAAGAACAGCACGAAGTTCAGCCCCTCGGCCGAGGAGATGATCATCGGGTTGCCGATGTTGGAACGGTCCATGTCGGCGCGGTATCCGAGGTCCCGGATCACCTCTGCCAGACCCTCCGGCCGGGACGCCGCAACCAGGCCCGGCACACCTGCCGAGACAGCGGGCGTGGGGCCGGGCCGGGCCGTCTCCACGAGGGCAGCGCAGGCCTCGGCCTCGCGTGCCGAGGCAGAGGCCCCGCCCGTGAGATCGTCGCGCAGTTCGTCGAAGAAGGTACCGACCTTCTCGAGTATGCGGGCATCGAAGGCAGCCTGCTCGGCATTGGCCGGCGCGTCAAAGAGGGCGGCGATGCTGTCATAGCGCCGTCCGTCCAGATAGCCCTCCTCGATACCGTGGCGGCGCAGCAAATCGGCGATCTCCTCGGAGCGGCGGGCGGCGGCGGACCGCTGCCCGGGGTCGCGGTCACGCTCGATCGCGTCGAACAGCAGGAAGTTGTTCACCGCCGTCGAGAAACAATCCTCCCAGGTGTTCCGATCCAGAGCCGCGGCGGTCGTGGCGGAGAGGCACAGGGCCATGGTGGCAAGCAAGGCACGCATCCCGGACCCTCCTCAGAAATCGATATGTTGCGCGAAGTCGCGCAAGGCGATCCGCCAGTCATTCAGCACCGCGCGGAAGGTCTCGGGAGAGACGCCACCACGCAGACCCACGAAATGCGACACGATCGCCCTGTTCCCGTCCACCGAGGCCTGACCGATGATCCGGTCCGAGTTCCAGGTGTTCATCGTCTCCAGCCGCGGTGCCTCGTTCATGGTGAAGCTGGCGGAAAACAGCAGCGACCGACAATTCTCGCCCCCGTCGCAGCCATAGAAGAAGATGCCGTAGTTGAATCCCTCCGCTGCGGCAAAGATCCGCGGCACGCCACGGTCATTGAACTCCAGCTCGGCACCGGGATGGGCCGTGTCGACCAGCGCGCGCAGCGCTTCGGGGCGGGTCGCGTCGATCAGCCCGACGGCCGCGCCACCACCGACGAACGCCGCAAGACGCGAGCCGCATTGTTCCGCCTCGCCCTGGCGCCGCGCCACATCCGTCGGGGTCAGGAACACCGCCGCGGCAACGCCAGCGCCGGCAAGCCCGCCCATCAGGCGGGACTCGTCGGCACTCATTCCGGAGGGGCGGCCACGGATGGCATCCACCGAGGAAAACCGGCCCGCATCGAGATAGCCCGCCTCCACGCCCGCGCGGCGATAGGCATCAAGCAATCCCGTGGCAAGCGGATGCGCCTCGGAATAGCGTGCGGCGCCGCGCGCATCCTGCTGCATCATCGCGTCGAAGACATAGACCCGCTCGAGGCAGCTTTCCCATTCGCCGCGCGGCATCTGCGCTGCGGCCGCAGAGACCAGCAAAAGCCCGCCCGCGAGGATTGCCCCGATCGCACCTGCGACCCTGCCGGTTGCGTTCATGGCCGCCTCCCTGTCACCGAAAGGGAGAATGTCGCAGCTTTGCCGCTCGCGTCAAGCGCGAGTCAGACCCATTTCGCCAGAGGAGGCAGACTCATGAGAACGGCGTTCGCATCATGCCCCGTTTCAAGCCCGAACTTGGTGCCCCTGTCATAGACGAGGTTGTACTCCGCATAGAGCCCGCGATGCACGAGTTGGGCCTCACGCGCGGCCTCGTCCCATTCCTGGGTGCGGCGACGCTCCACCAGGGGCACGAAGGCCGGCAGGAAGGCCCGACCCACGTCCTGGGTAAAGGCGAAATCGGCCTCCCAATCGCCGGTGTTGAGGTCGTCGTAGAAGATGCCGCCCACACCCCGTGCCCGTCCACGATGGGGAACAAAGAAGTACTCGTCCGCCCAGGCCTTGAACCTTGGGTAGAGATCTGCCCCGTGGGGGGTGCAGGACCGCTCCAGCACCGCATGGAAATGGGCTGTGTCTTCGGGGTATTCGAGGCAGGGGTTGAGGTCGGACCCGCCGCCGAACCACCAGGCGTGCGGGGTCCAGAACATCCGCGTGTTCATGTGCACCGCCGGCACATGGGGGTTGCGCATGTGGGCCACAAGGCTGATGCCGCTGGCCCAGAAGCGGGGATCGTCCTCCATGCCCGGCACGCCACGCGCGGCCATCGCCTTCTGAGCCCGGGGTGCAAGGGTGCCATAGACGGTGGAGACGTTCACTCCGACCTTCTCGAACACCCGCCCGCCCCGCATCACGCTCATCAGGCCGCCGCCCGCATCACCACCATCCTCGGCATGGCGCGACGTCTCCCGCAGCTCGAATGCGGCGGGCTCCATCTCGCTGCCGGGGCCATCGCGGTGGCTCTGCTCCAGCCCCTCGAAGGCCGCGCAGATCTCGTCTCGCAAGCTGCGGAACCAGGAAGAGGCGCGCGCCTTGCGCTCGGCGAAGAGGGCCGTATCGGCCTGGGGCGTGTCGGTCCCGGTGGCGGCGGTATCGGGCATGGGTCTCTCCTGGCTCGTGCAGCCATTGCGTAGCACGGCCCGCTTTGGCCGCGCCAGCCCCGCCGGTGCGGCAGCGCCGCATTGCGCCAGAGGCCGGGCCGGGGTTAGGATCGGGCCATGATGCGTCTGCTTTTCCTTCCGCTGGCCCTGGCCCTTGCCCTTGGCGCATGTGCCTCCGAGCGCGATATCTGCGAAAGGCAGGCCACGAGAGAGTTGCGCGCACTTGATACGATGATTGCCGAGACCGGACAGGCGCTGTCACGCGGCTACCGCGAGGAGCGGGATTTTCGTGTTGTCACCCAGACAATCCTGTGCCCCGAGCGCGACAACCAGAGCCTGTTCTGCGATTTCGACAGCCTGGTGGAAGTTCCCCGGCGCGTGGCCATCGACCCGCAGGCCGAGCAACGCAAGCTGGACAACCTCCGGACCCTGAGAGCAGCCGAGGAGCGCCGTGCCGAGGCGGCACTGGCCGCCTGCGCGGCCCGGTTTCCTCCCGGCTGACAAGTAGGCCGCACAGGGCGGATGCAGGCCCGGTGCCGCTTCGCAAGGCAGACATGACGCCGACACACGGTCTTGCGCGACCCGGGACTTCGTCCGGAACCCTACAGCGCGCCCCGCGCGCGGAGGGCGGCGCCGATGGTGCCCTCGTCGAGGAAATCCAGCTCTCCGCCCACGGGCACGCCCCGGGCAAGCGTGGTCACCCGTGCGCCCGTGCCCTCCAGGGCGTCGGCCACGTAATGGGCCGTGGTCTGGCCATCGACCGTAGCCGGCAGCGCAAGGATCGCCTCCGACATCTCACCCTCGGCGGCGCGGGCGACAAGCCGGGGGATCCCCAGATCCTCCGGGCCGACATTGTCGAGGGCCGACAGCAGCCCGCCCAGCACGTGATAGCGCCCCGAAAACACCCCCGCGCGCTCCATCGCCCAGAGATCGGCCACGTCGGCCACCACGCAGACTTCCCCGGTGGCGCGCCGGGGCGCGCGGCAGATGTTGCACAGATCGGCTGTGGTGAGATTGCCGCAGAGAGTGCATTCGCGCACCTCGGTGGCGACCCGCGCCATCGCTTCGGCCAGCGGCTGCA
>JAFIEC010000063.1 GCA_020832725.1 Paracoccaceae bacterium
GAGGCGGTCTACACGCTCTATGAGGGCGTGGGCACGGTGGAGAGCATCGACACCTCGCTGAAGCTGGGCGCTAACCATCCCATGGGTCCGCTGGAGTTGGCTGATTTCATCGGCCTCGACACCTGCCTTGCGATCATGAACGTGCTGCACGACGGACTGGCAGACACCAAATATCGGCCCTGCCCGCTGCTGACGAAATACGTCGAGGCTGGCTGGCTTGGCCGAAAGACGCAACGCGGCTTCTACGATTATCGCGGCGAGCGGCCGGTACCGACCCGCTGATCGCGCGTCAGCCGAGCCCCTCGCCCCGTGCGCCCTCTCCCAATGCAAGGACACGTGCGCGCAGCCAGGCCATGAAGGCCGTGGTGTTGCCGGGAAAGGCCTCGATCTCCTCACGCGCGATCAACTCGCCGATCACGGGGCGCTGGGGCTTGTGCATGGCATGTACGATCTCGTGCAGCAGGAGCGACTGACGCAGCGTCGGAGACACCAGGTTCGCCCAGTGATACAATCGGCTGTTCTGGCCGGGAAAATAGATCGGCAGCACCTTCGCGTCGCTCTTGAGCAGCATCTTGGCGGTGAACGGGTTCCACTCCGCCTCGACGGCCTGGGCCATCCAGCTTGGTGCCGCGGCGACCTGGCCTGCGGGAAACAGCACCACAACCCCGCCGTCGCGCAGATGCTCCATGGCGAGCTTGCGCATCTCGACATTCTTGCGCACCGAATCCGCCTCGTGGGGAAAGGCGACCGGGAGCATGTGATACTGGATCTCGGGCACGTTGGTCAGCAACGAGCGGGTCAGGATCTTGAAGTCGGGCCGCACGCGGCCGATCAGCTCGGCCAGGACCAGCCCGTCCACAAGGCCGTGCGGGTGGTTCGCGACTACGACCACCGGGCCTTCGGCGGGAATGCGCTGCACTTCGTGTGCGGGGGTATCAAGCCGGATGTCGAGCAGCTCCAGTGTCTTGCCCCAGAAGCTTTGTCCCGCGCGGCGGCCCGTCGCCTCGAAGCGGCGTACAAGCCGCATGAGGGTGATCTTGCCGCTCACCCATTCGATCACCCGGATCACATTTGCCTTGAACGGTTCCTCGAAGGTGCCGGCATAGGACAGGTTGCGCCCGTCATAGGGGACGTATTCCGGGTCTTCGGCCAGCGCGGCACGCGCTTCGGCAGCCCTTGTGTCGCTCGATTTCGGCTTCACTGGACCCCCTACATATCCTCGCCAAAGCACTCGTTCACGAGGGTGTCGATCGCTTCGATCAGCTTCTCGGCATCGGGCCCGTCGGCCCGCACAAGGATACTGGTGCCCCGAGAGGCACCCAGCATCAGCAGCCCCATGATGGAATCCCCAGAGGAACTCACCCCATCGCGCGAGACCTCTACACGGGCCTCGAAACGCTCCACCGTCTCGACGAAACGGGCCGATGCGCGTGCGTGCAGGCCCTTTTCGTTAACGATGGTCAGCTCGCGTTCCACGCTCATGTGACCGTTGCCCCTTGTTCTTCCCTGTCCTAGAGCGTGCCGGTTCCGAGGGAAAGGCGCAATCTGCGGTGCGCCTCTCGCCCGGGTCGGACGTCGGCTCAGGTTCCGTCAAAGCTGTTGATGTATTTGCGGCCCGCGTCCAGGGCTGCGGCGACCGCTTCGGGCACGCTGCGCTGGCGTGACTTCGCAAGCTTGATGAGCATCGGCAGGTTCGCCCCATAGAGGATGCGCCTGTCGGGTGACACGCAGGCCATGAGCGACAGGTTGGAAGGTGAGCCGCCGAACATATCCGTCACCACGATCACGCCAGCACCGGAATCCACCTCATCGGCGGCGTTACAGATCTCGACCTGCTTCAGCGAGCGGTCGTGATCGGCCTCGATCGCTATCGCCCGAATGCCGACCTGCTTTCCAACCACATGCTCGACTGCGGCGAGATATTCGCGGGCCAGCCCCCCATGGGCGACGATGACTATCCCGATCACGCAGATACCTTACCCTGCCGCGCCCGCCCCGGGCGCGTGCCGCTCCAGCTCCCGGTGCCTTATAGACACCTGCCATCCATCCTGCGCAAGGCTCTTGGCCATGGTCTCGGCCAATGCGACCGAGCGGTGACGCCCACCCGTGCAGCCGAACGCGATGGTGAAATGCGCCTTGCCCTCCGCCAGATAGGCAGGAAGCAGCATCTCGACCAGTCCCAGCGTGCCGCGGAAGAAGGGGCCATGCAGCGGGTCAGCGGCGACATGGGCCTGCACCTCCGCATCACGCCCATCCCGCGGCCGCAAGAGCGGCTCCCAGTGGGGATTGGCCAGAAAGCGGCAATCCAGAATCATGTCCACGCCGTTTGGCAGGCCGCGGCGGTACGAGAAGGATTGCACCGACACCGACAGACTGACCTGGCCCGCCGGGGCGAACCAGTTGCGAAGCTCTGTCCGAAGATCGTTCGGTGACAGTTCGGACGTATCGATCAGCACATCGGCCCGCGTGCGCAAGGGCTCCAACAGGTCAATTTCCTGGGCAATGGCATCCTGCAACCCATCGCCCGGCCCAAGCGGATGACGGCGGCGGGTTTCCGAGAATCGCCGCAGCAGCACTTCGGGACGACAGTCGAGATACAGCAGCGTCGCATCAAGACCCGGGTCGCGTGCCAGAACATCCACATTCTCGATCAGGGCGCGGGCCGCGAAATCGCGGTTGCGGGCATCCACACCCAGCGCGATCGATCGCCCCTCGGGCGCGCCGGCGAGCAGCGCCGACAGCAGCGAGAGGGGCAGATTGTCCACCGCCTCGAAGCCGATATCCTCCAGCACACCGATTGCCGTGGACCGCCCCGCCCCGGCCGGCCCGGTGACCAGCACGACCCGCCGCGCCGCACTCTCCGAGGCGGTCGGCACCAGGCCCGTGGTCGGAAAGGCGGATCGCGCGTCATCGGCGCTCATGATGTACAGGCTCCTGTCAGCAGGCGCGTCCGTGGGTCAGCCAGAGTCGGATCGCTCCTGCAAGATTTGGGTGTTTCGCGCCCCGAATCAACGGCACGGGCCGGCCGCAAAAGAGAACGAAACGCCACGGGGGGAGGCGATCAGGCTCCATCTGGGAGAGATCCACCGCCAGCGTGAGCGGTGCCGCCCCCGCGACGGGCGCACGCAACAGGCCCACGCCGCGTACCTCGATCAAGCCGCGCAACCGGCCCACAGGCTCCATCATGAGGGGGCCGTCGTCCACGGGGCGCAGGCCGATGCGATCATCTCCGACAAGCGACGCGCCAAGTCCCAGAAGATCCAGCGCAAGCATCGACTTGCCCGCGCCGGACGCTCCGAGCACAAGGCAGCCCCTGCCTGCCAGAGACACCGCGCTGGCATGGACGATCCCGCCTGAAGGCCCGGGGCAACCGGGATGCGACTCGGGCGGGGCGGAGGGGATCATCGGTTTCGTCCCTCACTACATCGGAAGGCCGACGACGAAGCGCGCACCCATCGGCTCGGAGGCCGGGTCGGCATCGGTCGCGCGGATATTCTCGGCCCAGATCACACCGTCGTGAGCTTCCACGATCTGCTTGGAAATCGCCAGGCCCAGGCCCGAATGCTTGCCGAAATCGCCCGCAGGTCGTTCGGAATAGAAGCGCACGAAGATCTTCTCCAGTGCCTCCTCGGGGATGCCGGGGCCGGTATCCTCGACGACCACAAGCACCCGGTCCTCGCGCCTGCGGGCCCAGATGCGCACCGCGTCTCCGGCCTCGCAGAACGAGATGGCATTGGTGATCAGGTTGACGAAAACCTGTGCCAGACGCGCCTCAAGGCCATGAATGCGCAGTTCTTCGGGGGGCAGGTCGGCGATGAAGTCGATCCCCCGCTCGCGCGCCTCGTGGCGATGATAGCTGGCGATGTTGGAGAGCATCCGAACCAGATCGAAGGGCTCGGTCTCCTCCATCACCAGATCGCTGTCCAGCCGCGAGGCATTGGAGATGTCCGAGACCAGGCGGTCGAGGCGCCGCACGTCATGCTCGATCAGGTCGAGCAGGCGACCGCGCTGATCCTCGGTGCGCGCGCCGCGCATTGTCTCGACTGCAGAACGCAGAGAGGACAGGGGGTTCTTGATCTCATGGGCGACATCGGCAGCGAACTGCTCGTTGCTCTCGATCCGGTCGTAGAGGGCCGCCACCATGTCACGCAATGCGCCCGACAGACGACCGATCTCG
>JAFIEC010000438.1 GCA_020832725.1 Paracoccaceae bacterium
CTTGCCCGGGGCCGAGGCGCCCGTGGCACCGACGCATTGGTCCTTCGGCCAGTTGGCCAGCATGGTCGGCGCGCCCGCGGCCTATCTGCGCCAGCTCCCGGCCTCGCTCGCGGGGATCAACCTGCAATACGGCCTTTCGACCCACCGGGCCGAGCAGATCAAGACGCTGGAGACCGATAACGGACGCATCGACCTGCGCGCCGTCACCGGCCCCGATTACGGCCGGATCCATGACCATGAACTGGCCGAGGCCGTGCAGCGCATCGCGGGCAACGGCACGGGCGACACGCGCTGGAAGGTGCCCGGCGTGCTCGACTGGTCCACGGGCGTCTACAACCCCAATGTCGACATCACCAAGGACACGACGACGCTCTATGCCTCGGATCGCGACATCTTCCTGTTTCTGCTCGACGACCTGAACCCGATCGAGGCCGGCAAACTGCCCGATGGCTCGCCCGATCTGTTCTTTCGCGGCTTCTATTGCTGGAACTCCGAGGTCGGCGCCAAGACGCTGGGCATCGCCAGCTTCTATCTGCGCGCCGTGTGCCAGAACCGCAACCTCTGGGGCGTCGAGGACTTCCAGGAAATCAAGATCCGGCATTCGAAATACGCGGCCTCGCGCTTTGCCCATGAGGCCACCCCGGCGCTGGAAAACTTCGCCAATTCCTCGCCCGCGCCCTTCCTGAACGTGATGAAAGCCGCCCGCGCGCAGGTCGTGGCGCGCGACGACGAGGACCGTGAAGCGTTCCTGCGCAAGCGCGGCTTCTCGAAGGCCGAGACCGGGCGGATCATCGACACCGTTCTGGCCGAGGAGGGCCGCCCGCCCGAGACCGTCTTCGACTTCGTCCAGGGTATCACCGCCGCGGCGCGGGCGAAGCCCCATCAGGATGCGCGGCTGGACATGGAAGGCCGGGCGAATAAGCTGCTGGAACGGGTGAGGTGAAGGGTTTGGCTGGGGACGCCGACGTGGGCGTCCCCGCCTACCCACGTAGGACGCCCCTAGCGCCTCATAGATGTACGTCAGATACTGCGGATACGGTCGGCTTCGGACAAGTATCTGAACCCGTTAACTTTTTAGGCATCTGTCTAGACCGGAGCATTCGGGAATACATGTGTTGAACGAATCTCCAATCAGACGAAATCAGCGCTTGGGAGCTTTTCTCGGTCCCGCGCTACGTCATACATATAACTTTTTCGAAATCGGCCCTCAGTCTCTTGGACTTGAGTTGGACTCTTTAGCACCGACTTGTAGTCTGGATTATCTGCCGCCCCGACAAACTCTTCGCGCAGATCAACGCAATATCGAGCTGCGACAGTTCGGATTGTATTGAGAAATCGCTGAAGTCGATCTCTGTCTGTAAGAAGATCTCTTGGTTTACTCAATATGTCTCTTGATGCCTTATCTTCCTCCAAGAGTCGCGAGATCGCGTACAATAGGAAGTAGCGACTTAATCGATATCTTTCAATAGGAGTAAAGCCAATCGTTGGCAGGCTTTCTTCAATTTTCTCCATCATCTTCGATAGAAGAATTATTCGCCAAGCATCTACAACTGGACGCCCAAAAACTTCTGCATACTTCTCGTCAAATACCTTGTATATCTGATGGCACGACCAAGGCTCTCTCAGGTCATAAGCCATCAGCAGCCTGCCCGCCTCCTCATTAATAATTACATTGCCGGTTTCGTCTTGTCCTCGCTTGATCACATAACGGTATCCCTCAAACCCAATTTGGTTAAATTCAGCTTCCAGACGGGTTTGGAGAATATTGGTCGAGCGCTGATCGCGCGGTTTGATGGCGTTCTGATTGTTGCTGGCGAGGGTAATTTCACGTGCGAACTCCTCGTCGCCTTCGATTTCGATAATTTTTGCGACAAGGCGCAGATCATCCGAAACCTTTGCTCGATGCCTATTCAGAACCGAGAGACTCTGAGCTCCGTTCACCACGACATAATCGGTCACCTTTAGCGTATCGCCGGTCTCAACCTTCCGGCAAATAATTGTGATCCCGTTGTGATACATCGGGAAGAACAAGTGCTTCGCGCGGTCACTCAAGGAGAGTCTGAAAAACCTGCCACTTTTGGCCTGATCTGGTAGACTTCGGCATCCCTGCAAGGAGCCCCGTCAGATGCCGAAACAGCCCGCCATTCCCGGCCTGCGCGATGCGATGAAGAAGAAGGTGACGCGGCGCGAGCAGTTCCTGGCGGAGATGGACGCGGTCGTGCCCTGGGGTCGGTTGCTGGCGCTGATCGAGCCGCACTACCCGAAGGCCGGGCCGAGGGGCGGGCGGCCACCGATGCCGCTGGAGACGATGCTGCGGGTCTACTTCCTGCAGAACTGGTATGCCCTGAGCGATCCGATGGCCGAGGAGACCCTCTACGACAGCGAGGCGATGCGTCGGTTCGCCGGGATCGAGCTGGGGGATGACCGCATCCCGGACGAGACCACCATCCTGAATTTCCGTCACCTGCTGGAGCGGCACGGGCTGACCGAGGCGATCTTCGCCGACGTGAACGCGCATCTGGCCGACAAGGGCATCACCCTGCGCGCGGGCACGTTGGTGGATGCGACGATCATCGACGCGCCGTCCTCGACCAAGAACAAGGCCAGGGCACGCGATCCCGAGATGTCATCCACCAAGAAAGGAAATGACTGGTATTTCGGCATGAAGGCGCACATCGGCGTGGATTTGGACAGCGGCGTGACCCACAGCCTCGATACCACGACGGCAAAGGTTCATGACAGCCAGGTCTGGGATGAACTCCTCCACGGCGAGGAGACGTCGGTCTGGGCCGACAAGGGCTATGTCAGCGCCGAGCGCGAGGCGACCTTCAAGGGTCCGGGCAAGATCTGGGGCGTCATGCGCAAGGCCCCGAAGGGCGCTCCGCTGCACCCGCTCGACGAACGTTTGAACCGCCTGATCGCCATGATCCGGGCGAAGGTCGAGCACCCCTTCCGGGTCATCAAGCGCCAGTTCGGCCATCTGAAGACCCGCTACCGCGGCCTCGCCAAGAACCGCGCCCAGCTCTTCACGCTCTTCGCGCTTGCCAACCTGTTCTTGGTGCGACGGAGGCTGACCGCATGAGGACGAGTCTGTCCGGAAGCGGCTGGGCCGCCATTCTGGCGCGTCTGAAGCGGCGGAATCCGCCCTCAGAACGCTGCCAGCCACCCGAAACGGCGCTCACACCGCCGTCTCGGCGCAGCCGAACGCGTTGATCAGACGTTCC
>JAFIEC010000071.1 GCA_020832725.1 Paracoccaceae bacterium
ACGCTGCCGACATAGGGGCTGCCGCGCGCGCCGATGGCAAGGGCCGTGACCAGTGTCAGGATGGTTCCACCCATAAGGCCCAGCACGATCCCTGCCTTGACCGGCGCAGGGGCGGCAAAACCGGGATCGCGCCACACGGCCAGCGCCACGGCGCCCGCCGCGCCCGTGATGATGATTGCACAGAATGCCATGACCGAGAACATCGCCCGATGAAACGCCGTGCTGTCATTGAAATGCGAGTGCTGGCCTTGCGCGGCTTGCGCGATGATCCAGCCCATCTCGATGATGCAGGCGGCCAGAAAGGCCAGCGCCGTGGCCCGCATCACCGGCCCCGCCTGAAGCTTCGGGCTCAGCCGGGACAGGACAAGCGCCAGGGTGCCCGCGTGGATGGCGAGGGCCAGTTCGAACTTCAACGGCTTTGCCCAGACCGAAAGGCCGTCCAGCGTGCGGCTGTCCACCGCCCACAGCCCTGTCGTGATCGCAAGGGCGGCGATCATGGACAGGGCAATCGCGGCGGCGATGGCCACGGACAGCGGCCATCGCCCGGGATGCCGTGCGGTCGCTGTGTTCGATCCGACCCGCGTCATCCCTCCGGTGCCGTCAGAATCGCGCGGCTGACGGCCATCAGATACGCCCAATCATCGATCTCGGCCGTGGTGACCTTTGTCTTCATGTCAATATTCAGAAACGAATGTCCGTGAACTAAGGACCACAGCATGTAGGCACGACGTTGCACGTCCCGATCGCCGGGAGGCAGGTCCAGACAGGCGGCGACGGCCTGGACGACGACGCCAAAGCAACCCTCGCCCTTGGCGAGCAGGTCGGGGGCGTTCTCGTGCCCCTCCGTTAGCCCGAACACGAGCCGGAAGACGCCGGGCTCTGCCTTGGCAAACTCGACATAGGCCCTTCCGACGGTCGCCACCGCCTCCAGCGACCCGACGGGATACGAGGCGGCCCCTGCCTCCATGGCAGCGCGCAACCGGTCCATGGCTTCGCTGACCACACCGCGCAGGATCTCGTGCCGGTC
The DNA here is from genome assembly GCA_020832725.1 of Paracoccaceae bacterium. GTDB lineage: Bacteria > Pseudomonadota > Alphaproteobacteria > Rhodobacterales > Rhodobacteraceae > JAFIEC01. Next base: position 1,028 of record JAFIEC010000071.1, read on the forward strand.
CTTGAAATGCTTGTAGGGCGCGGCCGAACTCACGCCTGCGCGGCGCGCCGCTTCTGACACGGAGAACCCGTCCGGCCCGTGAGTTTCGACCAGCTCCCGTACAGCGGTGATCAACTGCGCGCGCAGGTCGCCGTGATGATAGGCGGCCTTGGGCGTCACGCCCGGCGATGCGGAGGGCTGCGTTTCGTCGGGCATCTTGCCTATTCTTTCCCGGTCAGGTGAGGGGCGGTTCCATCGCCTCGGCCCAAAGTTAGCAATTCTCACTTTGATTGACAAGTGTGGTCACTCACAGCGGGGGCATTCACCGGGCAGAGCGCCGCGCGCTGATCATGGACGTCCCACATTCCCCAGTGCCGGTGTGTGAGCACAGAACCGGGTTTCGGCATAAATGTCAGAACCTCTCACATTCCGACTTGCCAAAGTGAGTGACGCTAACATATGTAAGCGTATCTAACTTACCCGAGGAAACAGGGCCATGACCGACCGCGAAAAATCCGGCTCCCGGACAGCCCTGCGCCGGGGCGTCACGTTGACCCTGACCCTTGCAATGATCGGCGGCGCGGGGGCGGCGGTGCTTGCCGGCCGCGTGTTCCTGTCTGCCGCGACGGCCCCGGGGCCCGCCAGCTTCGCACCCCGGACGGCGGTGGGGGTCATGCAGGTGGTGCTCAACGAGGGCTACACGGTCACCCGCCGTTTCACGGGCCAGGTCGAGGCGGCGGCGCGCACCGATCTGGGGTTCGAATTTGGTGGGCGGGTCACGGAAATCCTGGTCGAGGAGGGCGATCTGGTCCCTGCGGGGGCCATCCTCGCCCGGCTGGACACCAGCGCCCTGATCCCCGAACGCGCGGCTCTGGAGGCGGAACTGGCGGCACTGGCGGCTGACGCAGAACTCGCGCGGCTCACGCTGGCGCGCAATGACGTGCTGACCGCGCGGGGGGTTCGGTCGGTCGCGGCACAGGATGATGCGCGCCTTGCGCTGGCGCGGGTCGAGGCGGGGATGGCGGCGACCCGTGCGCGCATCGCCGGCGTTGATGTGCGGCTGGACAAGTCGGAACTGGTGGCCCCCTTCGCGGCCCGGATCGGCGCGCGCCTGGCAGACCCCGGCCAGACAGCGGCTGCGGGGCAGACGGTTCTGGTGCTCTTCGATGCGGCCCCGGCCCGGGCACGGGTGGGATTGCCGCCTGATCTGGCCGCCACGCTCAGCCCGGGCGATGCCGTGGCGGTGGAGATCGGCGGTACCGCGTACAGCGCCACGATCCGCCAGATCCGCCCGGATCTGGACCCCAGCACCCGCAGCCGCTCGGTGGTGCTGGCCCTGCCCGCCGCTGCCGCCCCGGTGCTGGGCGACACCGTCGCGCTGATCATGGAACACTCGGTCGCGACAACGGGCTTCTGGGCGCCGCTGTCCGCCCTGCGCGAGGGGGTACGCGGCAGCTGGTCGGTCATGGCACTGGAGGCCACGGCGGACGGCGACCGCACCCTCCCCGCCGCGGTGGAGGTGATCCACACCGAGGGCGCGCGGGTGTTCCTGCGTGGCCATCTGCCGCCCGGCGGGCGCATCGTGGCCGCGGCCCCGGACCGCGTCGCACCCGGCCAGCTCGTCCTCACCCGGTTCGCAGCAGCACGGGAGTGAGCGTCATGGACACGCTGTTTTTCCGCCAGCCGCGCCTTGTCATGCTGGCGCTTCTGGTGATCCTTTCGGCGGGGGCATCGGCGCTGTGGTCCATCGGGCGGCAGGAAGACCCGACCATCACCAGTATCTTCGTCACGATCACCACGGTCTTTCCCGGTGCCGATCCCGCGCGGGTGGAGGCGCTTGTTACCGCCAAGTTAGAGACCGAGCTGCGCACCATTCCCGAGATCGCGACGGTCGCCTCCACCTCTGCCACCGGCCTCTCGGCCATCTCGGTCGAGCTGGAGGAAACCGTTCCCCCCGCGACGATCGAACAGGTCTGGAGCCGGGTGCGCGACGCGGTGTTTGATGCGCGGCGGGAGTTTCCGTCGGGGGTGCTGGAGCCGGAATTCGACAGCGATGGTGCCGGAGGCTATGCGGCGATCTTCGCCTTGACGATGCCCGAGGGCTTCAGCCTGACCCGCGCCGCGCGCGAGGCCGAGGCCCTGGCCGACCGCCTGCGCCGGGTGCCGGGCACCAGCCTTGTCGATCTGCATGGCCTGCCCGAGGAGGCGGTGCTGGTCACCCTCGA
>JAFIEC010000425.1 GCA_020832725.1 Paracoccaceae bacterium
CCGCTGCCCGCGATGCTCTGATCCTCGAGATCGCCCAACGCCAGTTTCACCTCGAGACGCTGGAGACCCACAACTGGGATCGTCTCGATTTCCACGATGTCGCTGTCTGGGCGATCCGCTCCGCGCTGGAGGAGGCATTCGAGGCCGGGCGCCGCGCAGAGCCCACTGACACCCAAGCCTGAATGGACACGACATGACGGCCATCACCTGCATTCGCATCGATCACACAGCCCTGCAGTACCCGCTCAACCTGAAGGGCGCCGCCGCTGCCGCCCGCTTGATCGCGGCTGCGCTGCGCGACGAGGGGATAGAGGCGGAAGCCTCAGACGCCGCCGCGCAGATCCGGATCGAACTGCCGACCACCCAGCTTGCCGCTGCCAGCACCATGCTGGCCAGCCTGCAACTGATCTGAAGGGGGCAAGGCCATGAGCACACGCGCACAGGTCGCCATCCAGATCGGGCCCGAGGAATGGGCGCACACCTATGTGCACTACGACGGTTACCCGTCGCACATGTTACCCGCGCTCGCCCCATGGACGCCCGAGGACATTCTTGCCGCCCGCGAAATCCGTCAGGTCCGCGCCGACGAGATCGAAGCTTTCGACACTCCCCGCGATCCTACTATCCTGCCGCGCCCGACGCGCCAGTTCTGCCATCTCTACCTTTGGCTGGGCGGCGCATGGGTCGAAGTCAATCCCGATGCCGAGTGATCCTCCCCTGCTGAAAGGCTGCTACCATGCCCGACCTGTCCCTCAACTGTCTGTCCGAAGGCGAAACCCTCGATGATGTCATTCGCCGCAACTGTGCCATCGGGTTCGATCTGCGCTTTTGCCGCAGCATTGCTGTGTCCGAGCATGACCGCGACACCGAGACCTGCGATCCGACCGAGGCGGATTTCGCGAGGATTTATGCCCTCACCGATCTGGGCGAGGCCATCGCGATCCATGATGCCTATATTACCAGCGCCGGTGCCGACGAGGTCGCCGCTGTTGCCCGTGCGCTGTTTGTCGCCATCGTCAATGCGCGGCGCAATCCACCCGACGCTGCCCAGCGCCAAGAAGCGGAACAGGCTGCGCTGATCGATCCGGACCGCATCGAATGATCAGATAGCAACTTTATGGCTCTGAATTCTCTACACTTTCCAGCCCGATGGAGCGATTCTGATTACACACGAACGATGCAACTCACCACAAGGAGCCCCGCCATGACCACACCCGCCATCCTGCCCAGCCACAACCCTGACTATGGCTTCTTCGGCACGCTCACCACGTGCCCCGAGCGCGACCGGCGCAGCGTGGAGGTCTGGGTGCTGGCCTCGACCCTGATCGCCAAAGCCATCCGCGCCACCACAGAGGAGGAGATGATCGGTATCCGCGACTTTCTCGACAGCCGCATGGGCCGCCATTTCGGCGATGACGTGGTTGGCAACATGGTGGGCTGCAAGATCGACAGCGAGACCGCGATCCGATCCTCGATCCGGACATGGCAGGACTGGCGCATCTCGCGCCAGCTTGAGCGTGACGAAGGCATCCCCGCAGGGCTGCCCTATCTGACTGGCTGGGTGCAGCATTTCGCCATCGCCGCAAGCATGGCCGAGAGCGACTGATCCCTCACCGCCCGGTTCGGACGGCCCGCCAACTGGCGGGCTTCACCCGGTAGAAGCCTGCGCATGTCGCACAGGCCAAAACCGGAGATGACCATGACCCAGATCCAGCTATCCGACGCCCAAGCCGTCATTCTGTCCACCGCCTGCGCGCGCGAGGACGCGATGGTGTTCCCCGTCACCGCCAACCTCAAGGGCGGCGCCGTCGGCAATGTCTGCAAGAGCCTGCTCAAGCGAGGGCTGATCGAGGAAGTCGCCGCCACCGACCTCAACACGGTCTGGCGGCACGACGAGGAACGCGGGCCAATGACTTTGCGCGCCACGCAGCTGGCGCATACCACCCTCGGGATCACTGACGATCCGCAGCAGCAATCCGATGCCCAGCACACACCCGAACCCACGCGCCGCCGCACTGGCACCAAGCAGGAAGCGGTTATTGCGCTGCTGCGCGCCAAGGACGGCGCCACCATTGACGAGATCGTTGCAGCAACTCAATGGGCACCACACACGGCTAGGGGCTTCATGTCAGGGGCGTTGAAAAAGAAGCTCGGCCTGACGATCACCTCCGAGAAAGTCGAGGGGCGCGGGCGCGTCTATCGGATCGCGCAGAGTGAGCCAGCATGAGCACCCAGATACTGCGCATGCGCGAAGTCATCCAGCGTATCGGCCTTTCGCGCAGCACCATCTACAAGCTCATGGAAAACAATGATTTCCCAAAGCCCATGAAGCTTGGCTCGCAAGCGATTGGATGGCGCGACACAGATATCGAGACGTGGATCTCAAATCGCCCTATTTCTCCCATCGGAAATCCCGGCTCTAAAGGCAGGGAGTTATCGCGCGATTTATAGCGACAAGCTAATCTGAATGCCTAAGCCGCCGCCTCGGGTGAGGCGGCGGCACATCACACGCGTCCCAGATGCTCGAACAACCGTCGCAAGGCGTAGCCGCGTCCGATTGATACGACGGTAAAGATCAATCCGAGCTTCATATTCTGCGCCAGCGTCGCGTGCAGCCCGAAAACGGGGAAGATCAGGATCTGGGTAATGACCGCCAGCCCATACCCTACGATCACGTTGGTGGCGGCCTCGATCAACGACATTGTGCGCGTCTGTTTCATTGTTCTGCCTCATGCATCGGCCAGCAGTTCAGCTGCCAGAGTTCTGAGCGCATGCGCTGCAACCAAGGGGACCACGCCGTTGCCACAGAGGCGAAGCCGGTCCACCCGGTGGGCCAGCCCATCAGCGCCTCGACGAACAGCGGGTTCAAGGTCCGGCGCTGTTCTGAGGTATCGCTGCCAGCCATCGGCGTCACCAGGACCTGGCGGCCAAGCAGGCCGTTCACCGGCGTGTTCGCCAAGCTCGTTGCCCCGTCCTTGTGATCGCGCGCCGTTGGCGTCATCCACATGCGGCTGGCATGGGTCAGATCGGCCGTTCGCCGATTGCCCGCGCTCGGTTTGTTGCCATCGTTCGCCATCGGCGTCGGCCAGTCCCGCGCCAGGCGGTCCAGGCCCTTCTCGTCGCGCCGCTCGCCGCCCCGGCTGCGAAAGCTGTCGATCTGGGGTGTCGGCCAGAGCCTCAGCATCTCCGTCCGGTTCCCGCCACTCGACCGGGTGCCAGAGCAGGCGCGCGGGGTCGGCCAGCTCGTCGCCTTCGCGGATGGCGAGGATGAACAGCCGCTCGCGCTTGTGGGGCGCACCGACTTCCGCCGCCGTAAAGAGGCCTGCCGCAAGGCGGTAGCCCATGCCGACCAGTCCGCTGGCGACTTCGGGGAAACCGAGGCGGAGATGATGGGCGACATTCTCGAGGAAGACGAAGGGCGGTTTGATTTCGCCGATGATGCGGGCGACATGCGGCCAGAGGTGGCGCGGGTCGTCAGCGCCCCGGCGCTTGCCCGCGACGGAGAACGGCTGGCACGGATAGCCCGCAGTGACGATGTCCACTGCGCCGCGCCATGGGCGGCCGTCGAAGGTGGCAACATCGTCCCAGACAACAGCCTGATCCAGGGACGCGTCTTCCATCCGCGCCACGAGAGTGGCTGCGGCGTAGGTTTCCCGTTCGACATGGCCCACAGCACGGTATCCAGGGATGGCGATGGCGAGCCCGAGGTCGAGCCCGCCTGCGCCGGAGCACAGGGAGAGGCCGAAGAGGCATGCGTCTCCGGCCCCGGAAGCGCATCCGGAGGAAGGTAAAGCCAGGTCATGCATGTCACGCGGCGGTCTTGCGCTTGCGCGCGGGTTCGGGGGCGGTGTCCGTTGCCGGGGGATTGGGCGGAGCGTCGGCATCCTGGCCGAGCCGCTCGGTCCTCACCTGCGAGAAGGTCCGGCCGTCGCCATCGAGGATCGCGTCCTTGCCAGTCTCGGCCTGCCAGCGTTCCACGGCGACATCGACATAGGCCGGGCTGATTTCCATCGCGAAGACCCGGCGGCCATTGGCTTCGCCCGCCATGATCTGCGAGCCGGAGCCGCAGAACGGCTCGTAACACAGCCCGCCCCGCGCCACATGCTGACGCATCGGGATGCCGAATGCATCGAGCGGCTTCGGCGTCGGGTGGTCGGGGCGTTCATCCTTGGCGAAGCTGGGCAGCGCCCAAGTCGACGGCAGCGTTTCCTCGGCCACCTTAGGCGGGCGGTTCGGACGCCGCCAGCCCATGAAGCAGGGCTCGTGTTTCCACAGGTAGTGCGACCGGGTCAGAACGCCCCGATCCTTCACCCAGATGATCTGCTGATGCACAAAAGCGCCGGCCTTTTCCCAGCAGGCTTCCAGCATCGCCTGGCGGCGCGAGGCGTGCCAACAGTACCAGGCGGCGTCATCGGTGATGGCTTCGGCAACGGCGGCGGAAATGAAGCCGTCATACAGTTCCGCCCCTTGGCTGCTGTCATCCCAGGTCACGCCGTAGGATTGCGACCAGTCCTTGTTCCGCGTCGGGTGGTTCGAGCCATCGTAATCGACGAGGTATGGCGGGTCGGTCGCGAACAGGATCGCCCGCTCGCCGTTCATCAGGCGGCGCACATCGGTGGCGCTGGTGCTGTCACCGCAGAGCAGCCGGTGGTCGCCGAGGATCCACAGATCGCCGGTGCGCGAGGCCGGGTTGCGCGGCGGTTCGGGGATGACAACGGGCGGCACCGTGCCACCACCAGCACCATCCTCACCGTCACCCTCAGGCACATAGGCCAGCAGTTTGTCCAACTCGCCATCAGAAAACCCGACCAGCGACAGGTCGAAATCCTCGGCCAGCAATTCATTCAGTTCCGCCGACAGCAGCGCGTCATCCCATGTCCCGAGTTCAGTCAGTTTATTGTCGGCGATGCGGTAGGCCCGCCGCTGCGACTCGGTCAGGTGGCCCAGCACGATCACCGGGGCCTCGGCCAGCCCGAGTTGTGTCGCGGCCAGCACGCGACCATGGCCCGCGATCAATTCGCCGTCCTCGCCCACAAGGCACGGCACAGTCCAGCCGAACTCGGCCATGCTGGCGGCGAGTTTCGCGACCTGGTCCGCGCCGTGCATCTTGGCGTTCTTCGCGTAGGGATGCAGGCGCGCAAGCGGCCATTGCTCGATCCGCTCAGGGGCGAAGGCGAGGGTCATGAGGGTAATCCTGTTCGATTGGTTGCTGCGGCACCGGGTGGATTCCAGCAGCGCGGGGTCCAGTGGCTTCCCAACTGGACTCCGGGGTCCAGCAGGTATCCACAACTGGAGTCCAGCTAGACCACTGATTTTTAGAAACTTTCAGGCAATCCGGGGTGGACTCCGACCGGGGTGGACTCCCAAAAAAATCGCCCTGACGCTAGCGAAATTGCGCGCTGCGCCCCCCAGCATACGAAGTGCAC
>JAFIEC010000080.1 GCA_020832725.1 Paracoccaceae bacterium
CAAGCTGGGCCACCTGCACCCCATAGGAGCTTGCCGCAGCCCCGGGCCGCACCTCGTGCAGAAAGACGCTCCGCCCGTCCCATTCCCGCACCGCCACATGGGCGCAGGCCACCGCCGACAGGCGCGCCCCCGCCCCCGTCAGCTCGTGGTAATGGGTGGCGAACAGGGCCCGGCAGCGGTTCACGTCATGCAGATATTCCAGCACCGCCCAGGCGATGGACAGCCCGTCCCAGGTGGCGGTGCCGCGGCCGATCTCGTCGAGGATGACCAGCGCCCTCTCGTCGGCCTGATTGAGAATGGCTGCGGTTTCCACCATCTCGACCATGAAGGTGGATTGCCCCCGGGCCAGATCGTCCGACGCCCCCACCCGGCTGAACACCGCCGAGACCAGCCCGATCCGCGCCGCCTCGGCGGGAACAAAGGCCCCGGCCTGGGCCAGGATCGCCATCAGCGCATTCTGACGCAGCCAGGTGGACTTGCCCGCCATGTTCGGCCCGGTCAGCAGCACCACGCGCCCCTCCTCCTCGCCAAGGTGGCAATCGTTGGGCATGAAGGGCGCGCCCCGGCCGCGCTGGGCGCGCTCCACCACCGGGTGGCGTCCGCCGCGCACCTCGAAGGCACGGCTGTCATCGACCACGGGCCGGCACCAGCCCTCTTCGGCGGCCAGTTCGGCCAGGGCGGCGGCAAGGTCGATCTCGGCCAGGGCCCGCGACAGCGCCCCCAGCGCCGCCGCCCGCGCCATCACCCCGGCGCGCAGCTCGGCGAAGACCCGCGCCTCGATCGCCCCGGCCTCGGCCCCCGCCGACAGGATGCGCCGCTCGGTCTCGGACAGCTCCAGCGTGGTGAAGCGCACCGCGCTGGCAGTGGTCTGGCGGTGGATGAACCGCTCCGACAGGGGCGGGGCCAGCATCCTCGCGGCATGGGTGGCGGTGGTCTCGACGAAATAGCCCAGCACGTTGTTGTGCCGGATCCTGAGGCCAGGGATGCCCGCCTCCCGCGCATAATCGGCCTGCATCCCCGCGATCACCGCGCGCCCGTCATCGCGCAACCGCCGCAGCGCGTCGAGATCGGCATCATGGCCCGGGGCCACCAGCCCGCCGTCCCGCACCTGCAGGGGCGGCTCCTCCACCAGCGCCGTCGCCAGCAGCGCGGCCAGATCGCCGAACCCCGAAAGATCGGGCCGCAAGCCTGCCAGCAGGGGCGGAAGCGCCTCTGACAGCTCATCGACGATCGCCGATGCAACGCCCAGCGCGCTGCGCACCGCCGCCAGATCGCGCGGGCCGCCCCGGTCCAGCGCCAGCCGGGCCAGGGCACGATCAACATCGGGCAGGCCGCGCAGCGCCCTGCGCAGCCTGTCGCGCAAGGCCGCATCCTCCAGCAGGGCGGCCACGGCCTCGTGGCGGGCGCGGATGATCGCGGGCTCGGTGGAGGGGCCGGTGATCCGCCGCTCCAGCAATCGGGCTCCGGCGGCGGTGATGCTGCGGTCGATGGCGGGCAGAAGCGCGCCCTCGCGGCCGCCCGATTGCGCCTGCACCAGTTCGAGGTTGCGGCGGGTGGCGGCATCGATCTGCATGACCGAGCCCGCCCGCTCGGCGCGGGGGGGCTGCAGCAACGCCAGCCGCCCCTTCTGGGTCAGCGCCACATAGGAGACCAGCGCGCCCATCGCCGCGACCTCGGCCCGGCCGAAGCTGCCGAACCCCTCCAGCGAGGCGACATCGAACTGCGCCCGGAGCCGCGCCTCGCCTGCGGTGCTGTCAAAGCTTGCCCGGGCCGCCTCGGTCGCCTGGGCGCCCGTCTCCTCCACCATCGTGCGCAGGGCCGGATCGGCCCCCTCGGGCAGCAGCACCTCGCTGGGGGCCAGCCTTGCCAGCTGCGGGCCCAGCCCCGACGGCGCGCAGGCCCGCACCCGGAAGGCCCCGGTGGAGATATCGGCCCAGGCCAGCGCGGCACTGTCGCGCACCAGGGCGATGGCGGCGAGGTAATTGTGCCGCCGGGCCTCCAGCAGGCTGTCCTCGGTCAGGGTGCCGGGGGTGACAAGGCGCACCACCTCACGGCGCACCACGGCCTTTGCGCCGCGCTTCCTGGCCTCGGCGGGGTCCTCCATCTGCTCGGCGATGGCCACGCGAAAGCCCTTGCGGATGAGGGAGAGCAGATAGCCCTCGGCGGCATGGACCGGCACGCCGCACATGGGGATGTCCTGGCCCAGATGCTGGCCCCGCCGGGTCAGCGCGATATCGAGCGCCGCCGCCGCCGCCTCGGCATCGGCAAAGAACATCTCGTAGAAATCGCCCATCCTGTAGAACAGGAGCGCCTCGGGATGCTGGCCCTTGATCTCCAGATACTGGGCCATCATCGGCGTTGCGGCGTCCTGGGCGGTCATGGGTTTCCCATATCGATTGCGTTGGCCTTGATCGCGCTGTCCGGGCACAATATTCCGGTGTGGCCCAAGGGCAACGGCAGACCGGACCAGCAGACCTCTACGAGAGGCGCACGGCCCCCTCTTTTCGGGGCTTGAAGGCCACATGCCACGCAAAGGCGGACCGTTCGGCAGGGTCGCTGTCCCAAAAATCGGCAATGCGCGCCTCGGTTATGCGCAGATCCTCGGCGACAATCCCCACATCGAAGATTCCGAGCGGGTCGTAATCCGCAGATTCCCGCTTGTTCTTCAACATCACGAAGTGCCCGGCAAAACGCGATATACCCAGCGCAAAACCCTTCTCCTTCACGATCTCGCGGCACCGCCTTTCGGCCTGGCCATGGTCCAGCATCCTGTAAAGCAAGTTGAACGTGCTCTTGAAAGCGGCATTTTCAGGCGATGCCGGGAAGGGTTCCACCACGGCCTCACAAACGGCGTGGAAAACGGCATAGTAGAGATCGCTTGTCACCCGTCGCAGATTCGCCTCGCTGCGGCTGCCGGTATCGTTCAGCCTGGCACGGGCGGTCTCGAGAAACCCTTCACTCAGCCGCAACTGGAGCGCCATCTGTCAGTTCGTGGAACCCGATCACGGGGAAGGGCATCTCTGCGGCACCGCCGACTGCAGAAGAAATCTCGATCGCGAACGCGGGATCCTCGGCTCCCACCTCCTGGACGGCCAAGAGAACCGCGTCGATCGCCCTGTCCATGTCGCTCACGGCCAACGGCACTCCGGGAAAATAGGATATCCGCATCCACAACACGGGCGCTTCGTCGGCGTTCATCGACAATTCACAGGCTATCGAATGAAGCCTGTCGCCAAGAGCACCGCGCACTGCGCGCTCCAGACGTTGCCGAATGTCTTCTTCCAAAGCCTTCATACGCGTATTGAATCACATGTCGGGTGATTTTGGAATCCCCGATCGAGGGCACGGACGACCGGCTTGCGTTGCCCGACGTGCCGCAGGCGGCTAGAACGGGGGACCTCAGGGAGGAGGCCCATGACAGGCACCAAAGGCACGACCCGCATCACCCCCGACGAGGCGCTGGCCTATCACCAGCGGCCCACCCCGGGAAAGCTGGAGATCATCGCCTCCACGCCCATGGCCACGCAGCGCGACCTCAGCCTCGCCTACAGCCCCGGCGTGGCGGTGCCCGTGCAGGCCATCGCCGACGATCCCGCCGCCGCCTATGACTACACCACCAAGGGCAATCTGGTGGCGGTGATCAGCAACGGCACGGCAATTCTCGGGATGGGCAATCTGGGCGCGCTGGCCTCCAAGCCGGTGATGGAGGGCAAGGCGGTGCTGTTCAAGCGCTTTGCCGACATCAACTCCATCGACATCGAGCTGGACACCGAGGACCCGGATGCGTTTGTCGCGGCTGTCCGGCTGATGGGGCCGTCCTTCGGCGGCATCAACCTCGAGGATATCCGCGCGCCCGAATGCTTCATCATCGAGCAGCAGCTGAAGGAGGCGATGGACATCCCCGTCTTTCACGACGACCAGCACGGCACGGCGGTGATCTGTGCGGCGGGGCTGATCAATGCGCTGCACCTCACCGGCAAGCGGCTGGAGGAGTGCCGCATCGTGCTGAACGGCGCAGGTGCCGCGGGCATCGCCTGTATCGAACTGCTCAAGGCGATGGGCGCGCGGCCGGAGAACTGCATCCTCTGCGATACCAAGGGCGTGGTCTTTCAGGGCCGGAGCGAGGGCATGAACCAGTGGAAATCCGCCCATGCCGTGGCCACCCCGCTGCGCAGCCTCGAAGAAGCGATGGTCGGGGCGGATGTGTTCCTCGGCGTCTCGGTGCGCGGGGCCGTCACCCCGGCCATGGTGGACAGCATGGCCGCCGATCCGGTGATCTTCGCCATGGCCAACCCCGACCCGGAGATCACCCCCGAGGAGGCCCATGCCGTCCGCGAGGATGCCATCGTGGCCACGGGCCGGTCGGATTATCCCAACCAGGTCAACAACGTGCTGGGCTTTCCCTATCTCTTTCGCGGGGCGCTGGACATTCATGCACGCGCCATCAACGAGGAGATGAAGATCGCCTGCGCCGAGGCGCTGGCGCTGCTGGCGCGCGAGGACGTGCCCGACGAGGTCGCGCTGGCCTATGGGCGCAAGCTGACCTTCGGGCGGGATTACATCATTCCCACCCCCTTCGACCCCCGGCTGATCCACAAGGTGCCGCCCGCCGTCGCCCGGGCGGGCATGAAGACCGGCGTGGCCCGCCGGCCCATTGTCGACATGGAGGGATACGAGCGCGCCCTGCGCGCCCGGATGGACCCGACCGCCTCGATCCTGCAGACGCTGCATGTGCGGGCGCGCAACGAACAGGCGCGGATGATCTTTGCCGAGGGCGACGACCCGCGCGTGCTCCGCGCCGCCGTGGCCTGGCAGCGCAACGGCATGGGCCGGGCGCTCGTGGTGGGGCGGATGGGCGACGTCAAGGCCAAGCTGGCCGCCGAAGGCATGGAGGATGCCGCCCACGAGCTGGACGTGGTCAACGCCGCCAATACCGGCACGCTGGAGGCCTACAAGCAGTTCCTCTATGCGCGGCTGCAGCGGCGCGGCTTTGACATGCACGATTGCCACCGCCTTGCCGCGCGCGACCGGCATGTCTTTGCCGCGCTGATGCTGGCCCATGGCCATGGAGATGCGCTGGTGACGGGGGCGACACGCAAGTCGGCCCATGTGATGGGCTGCATCGGCCATGTCTTCGATGCGGGCCCCGAGCATGGGGCGGCGGGCGTCACGGCGCTGCTGCATCGCGGGCGGCTGGTGCTGGTGGCGGATACATTGGTGCATGAATGGCCCGATGCCGAGGATCTTGCCACCATCGCCGAGCAGGCCGCCCGGGTCGCCCGGGCGCTGGGCATGGTGCCGAGGGTGGCCTTCGTGAGCTTCTCCACCTTCGGCCATCCGGTCTCGGAGCGGGCCGAGAAGATGCACCATGCCCCCGATATCCTCGATGCGCGGGGGGTGGATTTCGAATATGACGGCGAGATGAGCGTCGATGTCGCCCTCGACCCGGAGGCGATGGCCCATTACCCCTTCTGCCGCCTGACCGGCCCGGCCAATATCCTTGTGGTGCCGGCGCGGCATTCGGCCTCGATCTCGGTCAAGCTGATGCAGCAGATGGCCGGGGCCACGGTGATCGGCCCGATCCTTACCGGGGTGGACCGGCCCATCCAGATCTGCTCCACCACCTCCACCAGCAACGACATCCTGAACATGGCGGTGATGGCTGCGGCCCGGGCGGGGCAGGGGCGATGAGCGTCTTCTGCCTTGCCTCGGTGAATGTTGACCATTTCCACCGGGTGGACCATCTGCCCCGGCCCGGAGAGACCGTGGCCGCCAGCGCCTATGGGCGCGGTCTGGGCGGCAAGGGGGCCAATCAGGCGGTGGCGGCGGCGCGGGCCGGGGCGCGGGTGGTGCTGATCGGTGCCGTGGGCCCGGATGGCGGCTGGGCGCGCGACCGGCTGGCAGCGCTGGGTGTCGATGTGCGCCATCTGGCCGAGGTGGACGCCCCCACCGGGCATGCCATGATCTGCATCGAGCCGGGCGGCGAGAACAGCATCGTCATTCACGGCGGCGCCAACCGCGCCCAGCACGAGCCGGGCCTGACCCGGGCCATGGCCGAATGCGGCCCGGGCGACTGGCTGATGCTGACCAACGAGACCTCTCATGTGGCGCAGGCTGCGGCCATGGCCCGGGGCAGGGGGGCGCGGGTGATCTATACCGCAGCCCCCTTCGAGGCCGGGGCGGCGCGCGCCATGCTGCCGCTTCTCGATCTGCTGATCGTGAACGAGGGCGAGGCGGCGGCGCTGTCGGACTCGCTGGGCGTCACGCCCGAGGCGCTGCCGGTGCCCGCCTGTCTGGTGACGCTGGGCGCGCGGGGCGCGCGCTGGCATGACAGCGGCGGGCGGACGATCACCATGCCCGCGCCCCGGGTGGCGGTGGTGGACAGCACCGGGGCGGGGGATACCCATGCCGGCTATCTGGCCGCCGCGCTCGATCGTGGCGCGCCCGTCGAGGAGGCCCTGCAGCTTGCCGCCCGGGCCGCAGCCCTCATGGTCACGCGTCCGGGCACGGCCGATGCCATCCCCGTTCTGGACGAGGTCACCGCCTTTGCCGCCACCATCGCCCCGACGGAGCCCGCGCCATGAGCCTTGCCGAGATCACCGCCCGTATCGCCCGTGCCGAGGCCGCCGCGGGCCGCGCGCCCGGGTCGGTGACCCTGATCGCCGTGTCCAAGGTGCAGCCCGAGGCGCGGGTGCGCGCCGTGCTGGCCCAGGGCCACCGCATCTTTGGCGAGAACCGCGTTCAGGAGGCCGCCGAGCGCTGGACCCCGCTGCGGGCCGAGCACCCGGAGATCGCGCTGCATCTGGTCGGCCCGCTCCAGACCAACAAGGCCCGGCAGGCGGCGGAGATGTTCGGCGCCATCCACAGCCTCGACCGGCCCCGGCTGGCGCGACGTCTGGCCGATCTGGCGCAGGAGCGGGGCAGCTCGCCCGCGCTGTTCGTGCAGGTCAACACCGGGGCCGAGCCGCAGAAGGCGGGCGTGCTGCCCGATGCCGCCGATACGTTCATCGACGATTGCCGAAAGATGGATCTGCCGCTGGCCGGTCTCATGTGCCTGCCCCCGGCAGACGAAGACCCGGACCCGCATTTCGACTTGCTGGGCCGGATCGCCGCGCGCAACGGGCTGCCGGGGCTGAGCATGGGCATGAGCGGCGATTTCGAGCAGGCCATCGCCCGGGGGGCCACCCATATCCGCGTGGGATCGGCGATCTTTGGCGCGCGGGAGGGGTGAAATCGTCGCCCGGCGATAAACGATTTGCCGCTACAATCCCCGAGCGTAATCCTCCAGCCACTCGGCCCAGCGGTCCATCCCGATCATGACCGCGCGCATCGGTGCGGCGCTGTCGCCGTGGCGGGCGAAATCGGAATGGGTCACCCGCAGCCGCGCGCCCGCGCCCTCGGGCACGATCTCCACGGTGACGATGCTGGCGCGGTCCGGGTCGGGCTCGGGGATCCAGGGGCTGGGGCGCGCGTCCATCTGCCAGCCCAGCCGCAGCAGCCCCGGGCGGCAGGCCTCCAGCACGGCACCCCAGAGCGCCTCCTGCCCGTCGCTGTCCACCTCTCCCCAGACCCCGCGCGCGGGATCGAGAAAGACCCGGTCGAGACGATCCTCTCCGCAGAAGCAATGCTCGCGCGGCCACCAATCGGCGAAACCGGCGGTCCAGCGGTCAAAGGCGGCCTCGGGGGAAAGAGGCACGAGGCGTTCGGCGGTGATGCTGTCCTGTGTCATGCGCGCTCCTGTTCGGCCCGGGCGAAATTCCGGGCATAATGGACATACATGGGCCATGTGGCGGCGATGATGGCGCGCTTGCCCGCGTCGAGGGCACCCATCCGGCGGGCCGGGGCCCCGGCGTAGAAGCTGCCTGCCTCCAGCACCTGACCGGGCTGCGTGCGCGCGCCCGCAGCCAGCAGAACATCGGCCCCCACCTCGGTGCCCGGGGCAAGATGCGCGCCGATCCCGACAAGGGCGCGCGGGCCGATGCGGGCGCTCTCCACGGTGACATTATGCCCGATGGTGGCCTCTTCGCCCATGATCACCGGCCCATCGGCGGCGATCAGGCGGGAATTGTCCTGAACATTGGCCCGGGCCCCGATCGTGATTCCGGCCGGGCCCTCCAGCGCGCAGCCATACCAGATGCCCGCCTCCTCTCCGAGGGTGACCGGCCCCGAGATGCGTGCGGTGGCTGCGACAAAGGCGAAACCCTCGGTCCGGGCGGCATGATCGGAAGGGGGCGGGGCTGCGCCATCGGGGGCGGCGCGGGTTTCGGCATGCAGGGCCGCCAGCGCCTCCGGTGTCAGCGGGCGCAGGGGCCGGGCGGGCATTCCGCCATACAGCCAGCCGCCTGCAAGCTGTTTTCGGGGAAAGACCACGGCCCCGGGGGCCAGCGCCGCCCCCGCCGCGATCTCGGCCCCGTCAAGCACGATCGCCCCCGCGCCCAGATGAACGCCCGCGCCCAGGGTGCAGGCATGGACAACCGCCCCCGCGCCGATGCTGACCCCGGCACCGACATGGGTGGGATAGCGGTCATGGGCGATATGCACCGTGGCCCCGGGGCCGACATGCACATCCGCGCCCAGACGCACGTCATGGCCATCGGCGCGGATGGTGGCCCGCGCCCCCAGCCACAGACCCGCCCCCGCCGTCACCCGGCCCAGCACGGCCGAGGCCGGCCCGGCATGGAGGGGCCGTGCCGCAAGGGCGGGCAGGATGCCCTGCCAGGGCAGGATAAGCGGCGATGTCATGGCGTGGGGCCGGGGGTTTGCTGCGGGTCTCTCGCCCAATCTTGCCCGCATGCGGGCAAAGCGCAAGGGCCGGACAAACGCCCGGCCCCGTGATGTCATGCGCGGCGCGGGGCCCCGGATGGCCGGATCAGAAAACCGGGGTTTCGCGATAGGTGCCCCAGATCGTCTTCAGCTTTTCCACGATGTCGCCCATGCTTGCCCCTTCGCGGACCAGCTCGATCGTGACCGGCATGATGTTGGCATCCTCGTCCTGGGCGATGCGGACCAGCTCGTCCAGCAGCGCCTGCACCCTGGCCTCGTCGCGCTCGGCCCGGACCTGATGCAGCCGGGAGATCTGGCGGTCGGCGGTGGTGGGGTCGTAGGGATGCACCTCCACCTTCTCGTCGGTTTCCATGCGAAAGCGGTTCACGCCGATCACCGACTTCTCGCCCGACTGTTTCCGCAGGGCGGTGTCATAGGCGAAATCGGCGATATGCTTCTGGAACCAGCCCTCTTCGATGAGCTTGATCGCGCCGCCGCGCTCTTCGACCTCGTCGAGGATCTCGAAAATGCGCTTCTCGTAATCGTTGGTGAGCGCCTCCACGTAATACGACCCGCCCAGAGGATCGACCACCGAGGTGACATTGGTCTCTTCGGCGATGATCTGCTGGGTGCGCAGGGCCAGGCGCATCGCGTCCTCGGTGGGAATGGCGAAGGCCTCGTCATAGCCGTTGGTATGCAGCGATTGCGCGCCGCCCAGCACCGCCGACAGCGCCTGCATCGCGGTGCGCACCACGTTGATCATGGGCTGCGGCTTGGTCAGGGTCGCCGCCGCCGTCTGGCAATGGAAGCGCAGGCGCATGGATTCGGGCTTCTGCGCGCCGAAGCGCTCCTTCATGATCTTGGCATAGCACCGCCGCAGGGCGCGGAACTTGGCCACCTCCTCGAAGAAATCCGCCTGCGACACGAAGAAGAACGCCAGCCGGGGCGCGAAATCGTCCACATGCAGGCCGGTCTTGCAGACCTCGTCCACATAGACGATCAGGTTGGCCAGGGTGAAGGCGGCCTCGTGCAGGGGCGAGGACCCGGCCTCCGAGATGTGATAGCCCGAGATGTTGATCGGGTTGTAGCGCGGCAGGGTCTGGGCCGACCAGCCGATGATGTCGCGCACGATGCGGACCGAGGGCGCGATGGGATAGATATATTCCTTCTGCGCCATGTATTCCTTGAGGATGTCGGCCTGCACCGTCCCCGACAGCTTGGCCTTGTCATAGCCCCGCTGCTCGGCCACCACGTAATACATCGCCAGCAGGATCCAGGCGGTGGGGTTGATCGTCAGCGAGACCGAGATGTTCTCCAGATCGATCCCGTCGAGCAGCGCCTCCATGTCGGCGACGGTGTCGATGGCCACGCCCTCGCGGCCGACCTCGCCGTCGGACATGGGGTGGTCGCTGTCATAGCCCATCAGGGTGGGCATGTCGAAATCGGTGGAGATGCCGGTCTGGCCCTGTTCGATCAGGTACTTGAAGCGCTGGTTGGTATCCTCGGCGGTGCCGAAGCCCGCGATCTGGCGCATGGTCCAGTTGCGGCCGCGATACATGGTCGGATAGGGGCCACGGGTGAAGGGATAGCGCCCGGGCAGGCCGATATCCTCGGCCGGGGTGTCGGCGATGTCGGCGGCGGTATAGACGCGCTTTACCGGGAAATCGCCGATCGTGTAGAACTGGTCGCGCCGTTCGGGGGCCCGGGCAAGAAAGCCCGCAAGCTCGTTCTCTTCCCAATCCTTGCGCTGCGCCTCGATCTCTTCGGGGCTGATGCGTCCGATGCTGTCGGTCATGAGGTCTCTCCCGTGAACAGGTCCACAAGCGCGGCGGCTCGGGAATATGGGTCGGATCGGCGCTCGGCGATGGACGAAACATCCGCGTCCAGCGCGGCGAGGGCCAGCCGCAGGCGCTCCAGCGCCAGGGTCTCGGCGGTCTTCTTGAGGCGGAACGCGGCGATGGCCCGGCGGCGGGCGATGCCCCCCGGCCCCTCCAGCGCGGTCCGGTGACGCGACAATTCGAGGCCCAGCGCCTCGAACCCCTCGCCGGTGAAGGAGGACAGCCCGATCACCGGCGGCCGCCAGCCGTCATCGCGAAGGGGCTGGTCCTTCAGCATCATCTTGAGGTCGGTCATGGTGCGGTTGGCGTCGGAGCGGTCGCATTTCGAGACGACATGGATATCCGCGATCTCGAGGATACCGGCCTTGATCGCCTGCACCTCGTCACCCAGGCCCGGGGCCGAGACCACCACCGTGGTGTCGCTGGCGCTGGCGATCTCCACCTCGTCCTGGCCCACGCCCACCGTCTCGATCAGCACGATGTCGAAGCCTGCCACATCGAGGATGTCCACCACATCCAGCGCCGCATGGGCCATGCCGCCCACGGCCCCCCGGGTGGCCATGGAGCGGATGAACACGCCCTCGTCCATGGCGTGCTCCGACATGCGGATGCGGTCGCCCAGGATCGAGCCGCCGGAATAGGGCGAGGAGGGGTCGATCGCCACGATCGCCACCCGCTTGCCCGCCGCCCGCAGCCCCGTGACCAGCCGGCCCACCAGCGTCGACTTGCCCGAGCCGGGCACGCCGGTGATGCCCACCACATGCGCCCGGCCTGCGGCGCGGTAGATCGCGCCCAAAGTCGGGCGGGCCTCTTCCATGCCGGCCTCGGCCCGGCTGATCAGGCGGGCGGCGGCAAAGCCCTCGCCCGCGCGGAGCCGTTCCAGCAGGTCTTCGGAGGGGATGTAGCGCCGGGTCACGTTGTCCTCTCGAGACGGGCGCGCATCTCGTTCAGAACCGCCCGGTCGTCGATCACCCGGCGGGCCTTGAAATCGGTCCGCTCGATGCTTCCGGGTTCGGCCAGCTCCACCATGGCGCGCAGGCCCAGCAGGTGATTGAGCCGCGTGGCCACATCCCGTGTCCAGGCGGCGCGGCGATCCTCTCCGCCCTCCCATATCTCGGCGTCGGGCTCCACCCGGACGCAAAGCTCGTCCATCGTCGATTCACGGGTAATGACGATCCGATGCTCTCCGCCGTAATGGGCGATCTCGTTCAGGCAGGCGTCGATCTCGGAAGGATAGACATTCTCGCCCCGGATGGTGAACATGTCGTCGATCCGCCCGATGATGCCCAGGGGCAGGCGCGGATAGGTGCGCCCGCAGGGATTGTCCTCCATCACCCATTGCGTCAGGTCGCCCGAGAGCAGCCGGATCATGGGCTGGGAGGTCCGCTCCAGATGGGTATAGACCGGGGTGCCGCGGCTGCCATAGGGAACCCGGGTCATGGAGGCCGGGTCGCAGACCTCGGTATAGACGACATCCTGCCAGCACAGCATGCCCTCGGTCTCGGCGGAACCGGCGATGTTCATCCAGGGCATCGCCTCGCCCATGGAGCCGGAATCGATCACCCGCGCGCCCCAGGTCTCTTCCAGCTTGCGCTTTACCGCCGGGATCGAGGCGCCCGGCTCTCCGGAGAAGAACAGCGTGCGCAGGCCGAAGGATTTCGGATCCAGCCCGATCTGGCGCGCGGTCTCGGCCAGATGCAGCGCATAGGTGGGCGTGCCGTAGAATGCCGCGGGGCGGATCATGTCCATCCATTGCGCCAGCCGCGCCGACATGCCGGCGGCACCCGCGCCAAAGGGAAAGGCCTTGGCCCGCAGCCGCTCGGCCCCGGCCAGCGCCCCCCAGGAGCCGACATAGAGCGAGAAGATCGCCGCCACCGTCACCACATCGCCCGGGCGCAGGCCCATGCCCCACATGATGCGCGCATGGGCATTGGCCACCCGCGCCCAGTCGTCGCGGCCCCCCGCCAACGCCGGGGGGCGCCCCGGGGGGGCCGCCGGGCCGATAATGTACCAGCAATTCCCCCAGCCCCCCCCAAATCCCGCCGCCCCCCCGGCAAAAGGTAAAGCCATTGCCCCCACCCCCAACGCCCCCGCCACCCGCCCCCAAGAGCC
>JAFIEC010000086.1 GCA_020832725.1 Paracoccaceae bacterium
AAGCGCTGCGACGCGCTCCGGGCGGATGCGGCGCAGGCGGTGCCCGACGACGACGGCCCGCCCCCCAGGCTGGCGGCGGAACTGGATGCGCTGGGGGTGCGGGAGGCACCCCGCAGCTGACGGCCCGGGGCGGGCCTCAGCCCTCCAGCCCCCAGACGGCCGCAAACTCGCGCCACTCGCCTGGGCTCATGCCGCTGTCGGCCTGGGTGACCACCTCGCCGGCAAGCATCCTCCGCAGGCAGGCAACGCCCGAAGCAGAGACCTGCGCACTGCCAAGCCGGTATTCCTCAAAGGCCGAATAGGCGGCGGGCACCCAGTCGCGGATGATCTCGCACAGGGCCAGCGCATAGACCCTTATTTCATGCTGTGCATGAGGATCGGCGCGCAAGCGCAGGAAATGGAACAGGTTATGCAGGTCTGTCTTCCAGTACCATTGGGTATAGACATTCATCGGCAGGTTCATGCGCGCCAACTCTCGGGCCAGACCCTGCTGCCCTTCGGTGGACAGCATCGCCTCGTAATCGTCATAGGCACGCATGCTGTCCTCGCGCAGGACGCGCAGGACCCGCTCGGCCTCCTCCCCCTCGAGCAGCGCCCCCCGGCCCTGATTGTTCACCGTGGATTGCGCGGCCAGGTGCTCGGGCGCGGGGATGTAGAACTCCCGGTCGAGGATCGAATACCGCGCGGAATATTCGTTCACATTTGCCGTGCGATGGCGGATCCATTGCCGGGCGACGAACACCGGAAGTTTCACATGGAGCTTGATCTCGCACATCTCGAAGGGGGTCGAGTGCCAGTGCCGCATCAGATAGCGGATCAGCCCTGAATCGTCGCGCGCCCTGCGGGTGCCGGCACCATAGCTGACGCGGGCCGCCTGCACGATGGCGGCATCGTCGCCCATGTAATCCACCACCCGGACAAAGCCGTGATCCAGAACCGGAATGGCGCTGTGAAGATGCCGCTCCATGCCGGGGGCCACGGCGCGCAACGTCTCGCGCGGGGTGGCGCGGGCCTCGGCGATGGCGGATTGTTCCTCGGCAGAGAGAGGCATGATCGGATCCTTGCATTGGCGCGCTGGCGTTGATTGGCGGCACGGGCCCACATATTGACCCGAGAGCGCCCTCGACCGCAAGATGGCGAGATGCCTTGCCGCCCTGCCGCGGGGGGCGTGGCGCGTTGGCACCAGACCCGCCATGCGCGCGCTCAACGCTTGACTTGAGGGGGCCGCTGCCGGACAATTCGCACAACTATAACAGGCAGTGGCGGGCAGCTACATGCGATATCTGGCAGGTGCGGCGGGGCTGGCAGCCCTGCTTTCGGCGTGCGGCTATGACGATGTGAAGGCTCCCCCTGCCGGGGGGGCGACGACCCGACTTGAGCAATTGTCGGGAGAGATCACGGCGGCACGTTATGACCCCGACACCGACACGGTGATCATCACCGGGGCACCCTATGACGACGGCAACCTGGAAGGTGTCTACGTGCGCGACCCCGCGCTCGATATCAACGGCTTTCAGGCCTACCGCAACAACCCTGCAGGCTTTTCCCCCTACATCGCCTATTGGCGCACCTCTGCCACCGGTGCCACACAGGCGGGTGTGGTCCGGAATGCCGATTACTTCGATCTGGGTTATGGCGGGTCGATCTATCGGCGCGACGCTACCACCACGATCCCGCGAGAGGGCCTTGCCAGCTATACCGCCGATTATGTCGGTCTGATCGCCTTCGAGAACGCCTCCGGGCTGGAGCGGACCCAGGGCGATGTGCGCATGGAGGTGGATTTCGCCGACGAGCGCATGCGCGGCTTTGTCACCAACCGGGTGAACCTGTCCACCGGGGACGCGATGCTGGATGTGGTTCTCAACGATTCCACCTTCGCCAACGGCCATGCCACAAGCGGCACTGCCGTGTCGCGAGACGGGGCCGGGGATACCGTGGAGAGCGGGCGCTATGAGGCCCTGTTCGGCGGCGAGGATGCAGCCGAGGTGGTCGGGGTATTCGTCCTGTCGTCCACCGTCGATCGGGGCGCGCTGACCGACCTTCGTGCCCGGGAGACAGGGGTCTTCATCGGCACCAGGGACTGATGCAGGGGTGCGGCCTGCGCGCGGTTGCGGGGCGCAGCAGCGGCCTGCACGGGGCGGGTTGGCTGCGCCGTTGCGCCCTTGCCCTCGCCTGCCTGCTGTTGACATCCGGCGTGGCTGCACAGCCGCGGGCCATGTCAGCCGATGAGGCCCGGGCGGCGGCGCGCGCGGCCCTTGTTGCCGGCGATGCACAGGCGGCCGGGCAGATCGCCGCGGCCCTGCTTGAGCGCGACGCAGCCGATGCAGAGGCCGGGGTGATGCTGTCGGCCGCGCTTCTGGCGCAGGGGCACGCGGGACGGGGGGCGCAGGCCGCCCGGGCCGCATGGCGCAACGCTTCGCGGCCCGACGGCGGGTTGCGGTTCAACGCGGCGATGCTTGCCGCCCGGGGCGCGCACGAGGCGGGGCACCACGGCAGCGCGCGGCTGTGGTTGCGGCGGGCCGCCGATGCCGCGCCCGGGGCCGAGGAACGGGCGCTTGCGCTGGCCAATTTCCGGCATGTCGGGCGGGTGCGACCCTGGCAGGTCCGGCTTGATTTCGGGGTGCAGCCGTCAAGCAACCTCAACAACGGGGCCGCTGCGGATGTGGTGCTGATCGGGGGTGTGCCGTTCCTGCTGTCGGGCGATGCGGTGGCGCTGTCGGGCCTTGGGGCGCATCTGGCGGTCGAGGCACTACGGTCGCTCCCGGGCGGGCGGCATCTGGGCGTCACAGCCTATGGGCGCGGCTGGGTTCTGTCGCCAGAGGCGCGGGCACAGGCCCCCGGACGGCGAGGCAGCGATTATGCGCTGCTGGTGCTGGAGGGGCATGCGGGTTTTCTGCGAGGGCCGCGGGCCGAAGGGGGCTGGGGCCTGCGCGGTCGGGCGACGCTGGGGCGCAACTGGTATGGCGGGCGGCTTCTGTCGGATTACCTGCGTACGGAGCTTGCCCGCGCGGGGCCCATCGCGCCCGGCCTGCGTGGCGAGACACGGCTGAGCCTTGAGCGGCAGGTGCGGCGTGATCAGCCCGGACGCTCGGCCGTTGTGGCGGGGCTGGGCGGAACATTGCAGCGCCGGGGCCCGACAGGCGATCTGTGGACCCTGTCCGGGGGGCTGCGGCATACATCATCCGGCTCGGCCGAGATTGCCCATGATGCGCTGCACGGTGCCCTGGGATGGGAGCAGGGGCAGCCTGCGATGGGCCTCCGCCTTGGCGCGGCAATGGAGCTTGAGGGGCGCGCCTATCACCGCGCGGGCGCGTTGAGCCCTGCCCCGCGGCGGGATGTCCGGGCCGTGCTGCGCGCATCGGCCACGATGGAGGGGATGGCCAGGCTGGGCTACGCACCCCGAATCGAGCTGCGGGCAGCGCGCACCGATTCCAGCCTGCCGATTCATTCGGTCAATGATATCTCCCTGTCGCTGGGGTTTCGCTCTACCTTCTGATGCCATGCCCCATGATGTCATGCCCCCCCGCTCATGAGCGGGAGGCACCTTCCGTTCCCCGCACACACACTGCAGCAGGGGCGGCGGCCACGATGCCGGGCAAGGGGGGGCGGTCCGCACGCCCTGCCCCGCCGTCAGGCGCGGGCGGCGACGGCGCGGCGGGCATTCTGCCCCTCGGGGTCGCGCATCACATAGCCTCGTCCCCAGACCGTCTCG
>JAFIEC010000304.1 GCA_020832725.1 Paracoccaceae bacterium
AGAGTGCCGCCGCCCTGCTGTTGCCGGGCGTGGCGGCGGAGCCCCCGGCCTATGCCACCATCGACGATCTGCTGGCGGAGGGATGAGCATGGCGGAGGCCCGGGGAATGGGGCGCGGCTGGGGCGCGGTTCTGGTGATCTCGCTTGCGCTCAACCTTGCGGTGGTGGGGCTGGTGGCGGGGGCTGCGCTGCGCTGGCAGGGTGGCCCGCCCGCCGAGACGTCCGAGCGCGCGGGTCCGGCCCGGGGCGCGCCGGTCTTTGCCCTTGGCCCCTATGGCCGGGCGCTGGACCGCGACGGGCGCGCGGAGTGGCGGGCCATGGCGATGGCGCGGAGCGACGACCTCGCCCGGGGCCGGGCCGCGCTGCGCGCCGATGTGGCCGCCCTTGCCGCCCTGCTGCAGGCCGAGCATTTCGATGCCGAGGCGGCGCGGGACCTGCTGGCCCGCCAGCGCGCGAATGCCCGCGCGCAAGAGGCGATCGCCCACGAGATCCTGCTGGAGCAGCTGGCCGGAATGCCCGCCGAGAACCGCCGCGCCCTGGCCGAGCGCCTGACACGGCGTGGCCCGCGCTAGAGTGCAATCCGACCGGAGCGGAGTGAGGATCGGACAGATTGCACGGCAAATAGCCGCAATCCGACCGGAGCGGAGTGAGGATCGGACAGATTGCACGGCAAGACACCCCGCAATCCTGCCGGAGCGGAGTGAGGAGAGAAGCGATCGCGCCCCGGATCAGGAACCCGAAGCGACACGCGCTGCCCTGACAGGCGCGCTGTTCCGCCCTGGGCGAAGGGGCTGTGATCCGTTCAGCCTGCGGACACGGTCTCGAACCGGCCGGGAAGGGCGACCTCCAGCAGTTCGAAATCGGCCGAGGCGTCGAACAGGCGCGACTTCAGGCCCGGGGGGATGGTGAAGGCATCGCCCTGCGCGATGTCGTGGAGGCCTTCGCCCTCGGCCTCCAGCCGCGCGCTGCCTTCCCGGACAAAGCCGAAGAGGATGTCGGCATCGTGGCGCGTCCAGCTTCCGCCCTCGGGGAGGGAGGTGGGGCGGGCCACCTGCACCCCCGCGACGCCGCCCGTGCCCTCGGCGATGCCGGTCTCGCGGGCCTCGAAGCCGGGCAGGCGGAAGGGCGTCCACGCGGCCCCCTCCTCGCGATGGAGCACGAAGCTCTGGCCCTGGAAACGGCGCTCGGGCCGGGCGGGGCCGTTGGGCAGCTCCATCTCGTGGTCGATCGTGGTGACATGCTCGGCCGGCACGCCGATCTCGACCACCTCGATGTTGTCCGAGGCGAAGAGCACACGGTGGCGGATTTCGGGGGGCTGGATCACGCAATCCCCCGCGCCAAGGCGAAAGGGCGGGCCCTGATCCTCGTAGACCAGATCGACCCAGCCGCGATGGCAGAAGATCAGCTGAAAGCCGATGGTATGGTAATGGACCATGTCGGGCACCGGCCCGCCATCGGGGATGCGGATATGCGAGGCGATGATCGCCCCGCCCAGCCGCGAGGGCACAAGGTCGCGGTAATGCATCCCGGCCCGGCCGATCACCCAGGGTGCGCTGTCGGACAGGCGGCGCACGGAAAAGGCATGCTCGGTGTCGGGAAGAAGGAGCGGCGGGTCGGCATGGTCGATCTCGACCACGGTGCCGCCCGGTGCCACCAGACGGCGCGCACCGCCCGCAAAGACATCCGGCTCGGGCGTCAGGATGCGCAGGGTGCCCGGCGCGTCGGGCGCGCCGCGCTCCAGCCGCAGGCGCAGCCCGTGGCCCGACACCACCGCAACCGCAGGATCGTCGGCGGGAAAGATCTGCTCCAGCCGCATGCCCAGGGTGCCGGTGTAGAACGGCAGGTCCTCGCGGATGTCGCGGCTGGGCAGGCGCATCTCGGCGCGGGTGTCGGGGCTGGTCATGGCGATACCTCGGTCGCGGCAGGGGCGTTGCCGCTCTTTCTGGCCCTGCCCCGGGGCGAATGCAAGCCGTGGCCCCGCGCCGCACGACCCGGCGCAGCCTTGCCCCCGCCACCGCATCCGGGCTAGAGCCAAGGGGCCGGACGGAGGCCGCGCAGCGCGGCCCGGACGCCAGAGGAGGACCCCATGCCCAGCCCCGTCGATTTCAATGACCGCATGCTTTCGCTGGGCCTTGCCCGGGTGTCGGAGGCCGCAGCCCTGGCCTCGGCCGACCATGTCGGGCGCGGCGACGAAAAGGCCGCCGACCAGGCCGCCGTCAACGCCATGCGACGGCAGCTCGACATGCTGGACATCGCCGGCACCGTCGTCATCGGCGAGGGAGAGCGGGACGAGGCGCCGATGCTCTATATCGGCGAGAAGGTGGGCACCGGAAACGGCCCCGAGGTGGACATCGCGCTGGACCCGCTGGAGGGTACCACGCTGACCGCCAAGGACATGCCCAACGCGCTGACCGTGATCGCCATGGGCCCGCGCGGCTCGATGCTGCATGCGCCCGATGTCTACATGGACAAGCTTGCCATCGGCCCCGGCTATCGCGAGGGGGTGCTCGCGATGGACATGGCCCCCGCCGAACGGGTCCGCGCGCTGGCTGCGGCACGGGGCTGCGCCGAAAAGGACATCACCGTCTGCATCCTCGAACGCCCCCGCCATGACGACATGATCGGCGAGGTCCGCAGCACCGGGGCCGCGATCCGTCTGATCACCGATGGCGACGTGGCCGGCATCATCCATTGCGCCGAGGCCGCCAAGACCGGCATCGACATGTACATGGGCCTGGGCGGCGCGCCCGAGGGGGTGCTGGCGGCAGCCGCGCTCAAGTGCATGGGCGGGCAGATGTGGGGGCGGCTGGTCTTTCGCAACGACGACGAGGTCGCCCGGGCCCGGCGCGCGGGCATCGACGATCTCGACCGCATCTATGGCCGCGACGACATGGTACGGGGCGACATGATCTTTGCCGCGACCGGGGTCACCGATGGCTCGATCCTCGCGGGTCTTCAGCGCGAGCCGGGCTGGGTGACCACCGAGACGCTGCTGATGCGCTCCAAGACCGGATCGGTGCGCCGGATGGTCTATCGCACCCCGGTGAAGTGAGCACCGAATTCCCCCTGTCGCCCGGGCCTGCCGATCTCGGGCCTGCCGATCTCGGGCCCGCCTATCTCGGGGTCACCTGCTCGGCCACGGGGCGGCGCTGGCAGGGGCCGGAACCGGCGCTGGAGCGGCTGGCGGCCGCTATCGCGCGCGAGGCCGAACTGCCCGACCCGGTGGCCCTGGTGCTGGCCCGGCGCGGTGTCTCTCCCGACGAGGCCGCGGGCTTTCTCGCCCCCGCCCTGCGCGACCTGCTGCCCGACCCCTCCTGTCTGCGCGACATGGATATCGCTGCCGACCGTCTGGCGCGGGCGGCGCGGGCCGGAGAGCGCATCGCCATCTTTGCCGATTACGACGTGGACGGCGGCGCTTCGGCGGCGCTGTTGCTGAGCTGGCTGCGCGCGCTGGGGCGGCAGGCCACGCTTTATGTGCCCGACCGGCTGGAAGAGGGCTATGGCCCCAACGCCCCGGCGATGGAGGCGCTGGCGCGCGCGCATGATCTGATCCTGTGTGTCGATTGCGGCACGCTCAGCCACGACGCGCTGGCGGCGGCGGCGGGGGCCGATGTGATCGTGCTGGATCACCACCTCGGCGGCGAGACCCTGCCGCCCGCGCTGGCGGTGGTGAACCCCAACCGCATGGACGAGGACGGCGCGCTGTCGCATCTGTGCGCGGCGGGGGTGGTGTTTCTGGCGCTGGTCGCGGCCAACCGCGCGTTGCGCGGCGCAGGCGTGACCCCCCTGCCCGACCTGCTGGGCCTGCTCGATCTGGTGGCGCTGGCGACAGTGGCCGATGTGGCGCCCCTCGTCGGGGTGAACCGGGCGCTGGTGCGCCAGGGGCTGGCGGTAATGGCCCGGCGCGCACGCCCCGGGCTGGTGGCGCTGGCCGATGTCGCACGGATGGAGACCGCCCCCGCAGCGCGGCACCTGGGCTTTGTCTTCGGGCCGCGGATCAATGCGGGCGGGCGCGTGGGCCAGGCCGACCTGGGCGCGCGCTGCCTTGCCACCGACAGCCCCGAAGAGGCCCGCGCCCTGGCCGCCCGGCTGGAGGCCCTGAACGCGGAGCGCCGCGCCGTCGAGGCCGCAGTGCGCGAAGAGGCGATGGCCCAGGCCGAGGCCCGCGGCACCGAGGGCGGGCTGGCATGGGCGGCCGGAGAGGGCTGGCACGCGGGCGTTGTGGGCATCGTCGCCGCCCGCCTGGCCGAGACGACGGGCCGCCCCGCCGTGGTTCTGGGGCTGGAGGGGGATATGGCCAAGGGCTCGGGCCGTTCGGTGGCCGGGGTCGATCTGGGAACCGCCGTGCAGCGGCTGGCCGCCGAGGGGCTGATCGCGCGCGGCGGCGGCCACCCGATGGCGGCGGGCATGACTGTCCCCCGCGCCACGCTGGAGGCGGCCATGGCCCGGCTGGAGGCGCTGCTGGCCCGCCAGGGGGCGGGGCGGGGCGGGCCGCGCGACCTCCGCCTCGATGGCGTGCTGCAGGCCCGCGCGGCACAGGTCGCGCTGATCGAGGCGCTGGAGGCCGCGGGCCCCTATGGCCAGGGCGCGCCCGCGCCGCGCTTTGTGCTGCCCGGCCACCGGCTGGTCTTCGTCAAGCGCGCGGGCACCTCCCATGTGCGGCTGACACTGGCCGACGACAGCGGCGCGCGGATCGACGCCATCGCCTTCGGGGCCGCCGAGGGGCCGCTGGGCCCCTTCCTCGAGGGGGCAGCGGGCGGGCGCATCCATGCTGCGGGCCGGCTGGAGATCGACACATGGGGCGGCCGCATCCGCCCCAAGCTCCGCCTCGACGACGCCGCCCCCGCCTGACCCCGCAACCCGAGCCCCGCAACCCGACGCCCCGGCCCCCGTCCGCGAAAAACCCCTTGCAGCGGCGGGCGGGTTTTCCTATGAGACGCGTCACACGCCACGGCGTGACCGGCGGCCCGTTCGTCTATCGGTTAGGACGCCAGGTTTTCAACCTGGAAAGAGGGGTTCGATTCCCCTACGGGCTGCCATTGCCATCCGCTAAGTTATTGATATTGAGGCGATTTCGCGGCTCTTGTCGTTCTTGTCCCACCGCTTTTCCCACCGCTCGATTCGGGGCGCTTTGATTGGTTGCATCTTGTTGCATCCGCTCCTGGCACAGCTCATCCGGTAGCGAGGTGAGGGGCAGCTATGCGGGACCTTGCAGGCACTCGCATCGCTCACCTGAAGACCCCTCGCTCTCGCACCTTCGCTGAACCTGAGGGCGGATTGCAGTCCTTCCCTGCGGCTGCGAAGTCGATGAGCTATGGCGGGAGAACTTCGTGCGTGGCATTCTATGTTGGCCTTAGGAATGTGACTTCGCGGGACGATGAACTCAGATACAGTGCAATGACCACGCAGATGTGTTAGTGTGTAAGCCATCCCCGCCGGTTCATCCGCTTGCTCTGGTTGCACTCGTCAGACGAAGCGGGATAAGTTGAAATCTGATCGTGGCCGTGTGATGCTGGACGCACAATATGTAGATTTTGGGGTCCTTGGGGGAGATTCTGTATCCAAGGAAGCAAGCGGGCGCTGGATGAACAAGCACGAATTTCACGAAGAAATCAGCCAAGAAGTACTTTTCGAGGTTCTTGAAAACCAAGCGACCCTGGACGCTGTACGGGTTTTCCTACGAAGCAAGAAATTGCCCCATTCCGCTTCAAGTTGGAAGAAAATGATTGAGGAGAGGGTTGAACCTGCGCTGTCGAGTGGAGCGATAACGCGGGACGACTTGATTGGGATTATTCGTGAAGCTGAAGAGCATGGCAACAAGCATGTGCGCCTGTTCCATTTTGGCGCTGACTACCTTGATGATCTGCGTGGTGTCATGACCTTAGAAGCAGTCAGTGCTTGGGCAAAGGACAAGGGTTTCCCTAGTCCGGGCGAGTATGTCTTTTCCGCCTACCCAACCAACCCGGTTGTGACCGAGGTTAGAGTCGGCGACGGCGAAGATGCCTACGCGCTCGTGGTCAAAATCGCTAGAACTGAGTATCGGCGGAAAAGGGGCGTACTAACAGTGGTCGATGGTCAGGAGGTATATCTTGCACCTAGGGTGCCATTTCGTGCCGTTGACGTCTTGAAAATACATCAAAATGGTCTGGTAGAAGTTCGCCTGAATCCGCGAACGGAGCCCCCAATCTCCTATTCGGGCACAGCAAACTCGGTGCTCAGCCAGGTGAAAGGACTGGTCGAAGTAGATTTGATAGGCGAACTTAGCCTGTCGACGGCGAAGAACTCATTCTCGGACCTTCGGAAAGAGCGGGAAGTTTTCGAAAACTTCGAACTATATGAGACGCAACACAAGAATGACCGAGGTGACCGGATACAATCCAGCTCACAGGTGGAACAAGGTGGCATACTTACGTCCAGCGTCATGACAAAAGTCATTAGGCAGTTCACCGTCGATGACCCGGAGGCATACTGCGAAAAAGTCCGCGTTTCTTACAACTACGGTAAGGCAAAAAGAATAAACGCAATTCTGTCCGAGGACACTAACGAAATAATCTTCACTGCCGGTCTATCTCGAGAGGAATACGACGAAGTGCTTGGTGCCATCGTCAAGGTGAACAGCGAGAAATGATGTTCCGGAGACGTCAAAATGCTGATTGGGAGAGCCGCCTCGACACCGAGGTCGGAAAACTCCGCAATGCACAGACGTACCGGGAGGTAACGCTGACCCGTATCAAGGATTTGGTCGGTGCTCCAAGCGAAGCGGAACTAATCCGCGCACTAGCGAAGCGGGTGTCCGAGGGCAACCTGAGAGTTGTCTATCGCGTGGTGTCACCGTCAACGAAGGCCTCGCTCGCCACGTTTAGGAGCCCGCTGGACGTGCCTGAGACGATGTACGATGAGAGTACGGGCCAAGAGATCGACATAGACCGCTATCGGAACGTCGAACCGGTGTACGTTTCCGAGGTCGGCGTTGCGCAGTGAAACTACCCGCAAAGCATGGTTCAGGAAGGCTGAGCAGCTCTATCGCGAGGTGGAGAGCCTAAGCGGCCTGGAGCAGGCAGAGGCCGCTAGGGAAAAGCTCGATACCATAACTGACGAGAACGAACGCTCCGCGGTCGAATTAATGGTCTGGTACTGGCTGGGCCACGGGAAAGAGACCGTTGCGTCGAACGAATGGTTGACCACGAACCGCATACTCGCGGCGACGTTCGTGGCCGTTTTTCTGATTGGCTACTTGGAGCTTGGAGTATCCCTGCTCTGGTCCGGCTTTGCGGCATTGGTTACCACTGTGCTGGTGAGAATTATCTTCCGCATTTTCGACCGTGGCTTCATGTTCAGGCGGCTCTTCACCGCTTGTGTGAGCTCCGGGCTTATCTTGATCTTTCCCGCGCAATTTGCGTTCGCGTTCGAAACGCCGTTTGGCCCGGTCTCTTGGGGCGGGGCTCCCGGTGGCGCGCTCGTGTTGATCTGGACGATGTGCACGATCCTAACCTTCTGCGGGGCCGCATGGGAGCACTACGTGTCCAATAGAACGTGAGTTGATGCTAACAAGCTTTTTTCAATCTGCGGTCGGGCGCTATCCGACCAAGTGCTTTACATCCAGGTCCGAAATCGAGCTTGCAGTTCACTCTATTGGTTGACGCACTTGATTACGGCTGCCGCGAATGAATGAGAGTGGACCTAACTTGGTACGAAGCGCATGCAGGATCGGCGAGGTTCATGTCTG